>CBDTVI010000010.1:0-25951 GCA_965364065.1 uncultured Yoonia sp.
CAAACGCCATCAAACCGCATTGGACAAAGAACTACCGCAAGACCTATATAAACAAGGCTCAATCGGATGTCATTGGATAAATCTGGATAGTGAAATGGTGCCCCCACACGGACTCGAACCGCGGACCTACTGATTACAAATCAGTTGCTCTACCAGCTGAGCTATAGGGGCACTGGTGCATCTTGCGATGTGTCGGAACGACCCGATTGGGCGGCGTATAGCAGGATGAAACGCGCCATGGCAATGGTGTTTTCACACCCAAATTGCAAAAAACCTCAAAGTCCCGAGTGTGCCATTCGAACACCCATGCAAAACAGGTTTCATGACAGGCAAATCCCCCTATGATAGCGCGACGATAACCCCACAAAGAGGCCAACGGCATGCAGATCGCGTTTCATATCGGCGCAAATTGCACAGACGAGGATCGGCTGCTGAAATCCATATTGCGCAATGCCAGCACGCTTTTGCAGCAAGGCATCGCAGTCCCCGGCCCCGGCAAATACCGCGCCCTGCTGCGTGAATCGATCCAAGGCCTGGATGGCGCTTTACCTTCGGATGACGCACGCGAAATTCTGCTTGATGCGATTGTTGAAGAAGATGACATCCAGCGCATCATTCTGAGCAACGACAACTTTATTGCCATCCCCAAACGGATATTTGATCACGGCGTCTTTTATCCCCAAACCGAGGGCAAAGTGCGCGGCATGTGCAGGCTATTCCCAGACGACGAACTGTCGTTCTATTTTAGCATGCGCAATCCAGTCAGCTATCTGCAAGACATCGCCCAGCGCGCCGAAGCCGAAACTTTGCGCGATTATCTGGGCCTTTTCCATCCGCTAGAGTTGAAATGGTCAGACGTCATCAAGCGCATCAAGCGTGCGGCCCCAGACGCACCGCTTTTTGTGTGGTGCACAGAAGATATGCCTCTGATTTGGGAAGACCTGATCCGCCTACAGTCCGGTATTGCCATGGACACCCGTCTGAAAGGCCAGTTTGACGTCCTATCGCGGATCATAACGCCCGAAGGGATCGCGGTGCTGAATACAGCGAACATACCCGATGATCGCATTGCGCGGCACGAATTCATCGCTGATTTGCTTGATGCCCATGCCCTGCCGGACATGATTGAAGAACAGATCAATCTGCCAGAGCTAAGCCCAGAGTTAATCACGGCAATGTCGCAAAGCTACGAAGATGACCTTGCGCTGATCGATGACATGGAAGGGGTGGAACTGATCCTCCCCTTCAACTGATCTTACATGCCAAGCGCTGCGAGATACATTTCCATGACCGCTTCTTCTTCGGCCAGATCGTTGGCGTCGCGCTTGCGTATAGCAACGATCTTGCGCAGCACTTTGGTGTCGTAACCGCGGCCTTTGGCCTCTGCCATGACTTCTTTTTGTGCGTCTGCGATGTCTTTCTTCTCAGCCTCAAGGCGTTCGTAACGCTCTACAAACTGGCGAAGCTCTTGGCCAGCGACGGTGCTTGCGGTCTCTGTTACGGAATCGTTCATGAAAGCTCTCCTGAAAAGTTGTCTTTGACTAGCGGCTGCCCCACCCACCCGCAACCCTTGCGAAGGCCTGCGACCCGCGTTAGGTCGGTCAAAACACGAGGTGGTCATGGAAATTATTGTTTGGATTGGCGCCGCGCTTTCGGCACTTGGCATTTGCGGGATCGTTTATAGCATTGTCGCTGTCACGCGCGCTAAACGTGCAGGCCTGCCAGATGAAGAACTGCGCATGCGGATTGCAACTATTTTGCCCATTAATTTGATCGCACTTTTTGTGTCGATGATTGGGCTGATGGCCGTGATTATCGGTGTGATGCTAGGCTAAGCGCCGTTTAGCCTGTAGGGCAAAACACCTGATAGATACGTTCAAGCATGGGTCGCACACGCGGGTCAGATAGGCTGTAGTGCATGCTGCGGCCGTCGCGTACACAACTCACAAGGCCATCATTGCGCAATTTTAACAGCTGCCCCGACACATAGGACTGGCTGGCACCAACGGCCGCTTCAAGCTCACTCACTGTCATATCACCCGGTACAAGCGCGCAAAGAATGCGCAGCCGTCCGGGGTTCGACAACGCCTTCATCATTTCAGCGGCTTCACCAGCCGCTTCATCCATACGGTCAGACATTGTTTCAACAGAGGTTGTCATAAACCTAATTCCAAAATACTAGACATTCCAACATTGAAATGTATTCATGTTATGCTATGTTCATATCAAAGGAGACCCGAAATGACACCAGATGTAAAAGCATTCTTTGATAACGCGACCAACACCGTGTCCTACGTGCTGCGCGAACCGCAAGGTCGTGCTTGTGCGATTATTGATAGCGTCTTGGACTACGATCAAGCTGCGGGCCGCACAGACACCAAGTCGGCGGATGATATCATCGCTTGGATCAAAGCCGAAGACTTGCAAGTCACATGGATTCTAGAAAGCCATGTACACGCCGATCACCTTTCTGCGGCGCCCTATCTGCAAGACGCGTTGGGTGGCAAAATCGGGATCGGTGCAAACATTACCGTCGTACAAGACACATTCGGCAAGGTATTTAACGAAGGTACTGAATTTGAGCGTGATGGCTCGCAATTCGATGCATTGTTCGCAGATGGCGATAGCATTCATATCGGCCAAATGCGGGTCGATGTCATGCACACTCCCGGTCACACACCAGCGTGCCTGACATATGTGATCGGTGATGCTGCATTCGTCGGCGACACGTTGTTTATGCCTGACTTTGGCACAGCGCGCTGTGATTTCCCTGGCGGATCCGCCGAGGACTTGTTCAATTCGATCCAGAAAATCCTGGCCCTGCCAGACGACACCCGCGTTTTCGTAGGCCACGATTACAAAGCACCCGGGCGTGATGAGTTTGCATGGGAAACAACAGTAGGCGAGCAAAAGGCATTGAACGTGCATATCGGCGAAGGACGCCCGATGGCAGATTTTGTCACCATGCGTGAAACCCGCGACGCGACGTTGGGCATGCCTCGGCTGATCTTGCCATCGCTGCAAACAAACATGCGCGCTGGTCATTTTCCGGAACCAGAAGACAACGGTAAAAGCTACTTCAAAGTGCCTATCAACACGCTTTAAGAATATGAAATAGGATATATTTATCATGCCACTAGATTGGATTATGGGGCTCGCCGGCGGCGCGCTTATCGGGATTTCTGCGGCCATCTACCTGCTTGTGAACGGCAAGGTTATGGGGGCCTCTGGGATCATTGGGGGGCTTGTTGATGGCAGTGGTCGCCATGAATGGCATGAACGTGCCGCGTTAATCGCGGGCCTCGTGATTGTGCCTGCAATTGCGGCGCTGATGATGGGGGGAAGTCAAACTTTCCTGACTGACAACTGGGCCGTGATTATTGTAGCGGGCCTTTTGGTCGGTGTTGGCACGCGACTGGCCAACGGCTGCACGTCGGGGCACGGGGTCTGCGGAATTTCGCGCCTTTCACTGCGGGGGATCGTGGCGACTGCGTTTTATATTGGTGCGGGTGGTCTGACCGTTGTCATCTTTAAACATGTTTTGGGAGTAATCTGATGCGTAGTTTAGCTTCATTTATAGTCGGCGCGCTGTTTGGACTGGGCCTGTTAACATCAGGCATGACCGATACGACGAAAGTCCAAGGATGGTTAGATATCTTTGGTGATTGGGATCCGACCTTGGCCTTTGTCATGGGCGGGGCGATTATTCCCATGGCGATCGCGTGGCAGCTTACCCGTGGACGCAAACCGGTTTTAGCGGCAGCCTTTCCTGCGCCGCCCGAGCCGACGCTTGGTCGCAACTTAGTCGTTGGATCTACCCTTTTTGGAATGGGTTGGGGTCTTGCAGGTCTATGCCCGGGACCAGCGCTCGCGTCGATTAGCTTTGGTGGCATTGGCGGACTGTTGTTTGTTTTGGCGATGATCGCAGGAATGGCCGTTGCACCGCCCATTCGCGCAAGGCTGGACCAGCAAGCCGCCCCAGTTTAGGAGGACCACCATGGATATCAGACAGCTAAGCCCGACTTTCGCCGTTTCACCCCAGATCGGGGTCGAGGACATTCCCGCAATTGCAGCGGCCGGATATACAGCAATTATCTGCAACCGGCCCGACCAAGAAGTCCCCCCCTCGCATCAAGCCAGTGCCATTGGCGACGCAGCGGCCGCAGCTGGGCTGGCGTTCATGATCCATCCCGTCACGCACCAAGGGTTGAACATGGACCTTATCGCGGACCAAAAAGCCGATATGGCAACAACAAGCGGCCCCATCTTGGCCTATTGCGCGTCTGGTACGCGTTCGTCGATTGTCTGGTCGTTTGCCCAAGCAGGCGAAATACCTACTCAAGATATCATCGCGGCAACCTCTGCTGCGGGATATGATCTTGGGGGCATGGGACCGCAAATCGACGCCATAGCCAACCGCTAGTCCGGCGGGTCTGCGGCGTCTTCAAATGCCAGTGCCGGATCAACCGGCTCTGGCGCTGCAACATCCGCCGACAACTTTATCCCACTTTCAACCTTGAGCGGTACCGGTTCAGGCCTCATCGGGGATGCAAGATCATAAAGGTCGGGTAAAGGAGCGGTCTGCAATCGCACGGCGCGCATACCGCCGCTTTGCCCCAATTTCGCTTGTGCCACTTCTTGCCCGTCCGCCGCCAACAGCCTGACCGATGTGACACTGCATCCGGTCAACGGTAAAATCGTTCCAACCTGCAAGGCCCGCGCCGTAACCAAAGGCAGCTTGAACCGGTGCAATACCGCCGTGATTGTCGCAGGCGCATCCTGCACAGCCTTCGGGAAATCAACGCCCCAATCGGACTGTGTCGCAACAGGTGGCGTGATTGTTTGTAAATCTTCCACCAAGGGCAATGCCATCAACAACAGACCTTGCCGATCGGCAGGGCCTAATTGCACATTCATTTGGACTACGCGGTACGTGCAATCATCCAACAACAAACCGGCCGTGCGTGTATCAGCAATGCGGTCTTCGTGCGTGACATGATCGCCCCACCCGTCAAAATCAGTGCCACGCACAGCTTGCGGAAAGGCGCTTAGGAATCCTGCAATCATCGGATCACACATCATCTTGTCAGTGCGTGTGGGCGCGCGATCATCAACCGTTTGCGGCGATAAAACCCCCATCGTTTCCATTTCAAGCACTGCGGCGCGCATTTGCATATCAAGGGCGATCAGTCCAACCAGACGGTCCTGTCGGTGCAGCCCCATCAGCATCAGCCCGTCAGGCAACCCATCCAGCATCGCATCAAGCCCGCTGACATCTTCAGCCACGCTAGAAATAGTGAGCACCAAACCGACCGTATCATTCGCGGCCTTAGTCAGCGCCAAGCGCACCGCGCGCGACGACGTCAGCGGGTTTTCCGCAACTTCGGCGTCTTGCGAACGGGTCATCCGTCGCAGCAGTGTCGCATGTGTGCTTTCGGTCATATTTCTGCCACCGATGAATTGTGGCGATTTTAACCATGCAAAGGTTACGTTTTCTCTAACGCTGCCTCAATTTTTACCGTGGGCAAAACCACGCGGAACGCAGCCCCTTTTTCAAGCGGCAGATACAAGACCTCGCCACCCAAGCGCATCATAATCTCACGGCAGATCGCAAGCCCGAGCCCGGCACCCCCAGCCTTGCCCTGATCGGCCACACGCGAGAATTTCTCGAAGATAAGTTCTTGATTTTCGGGCGATATACCGCTGCCATTGTCAATAAAATCGACATGCACATTGTCACGTTGACGGGACACGCGGATCGTCAATGTAGGGTCATCCGCGTTGCAATACTTACGCGCATTCGCAATCAGATTGATGAACACTTGGACCAAGCGATCAAGGTCTGTCGTCAACGAAATGTCTTCGGTGGAGCGGTCGCGCACAACGGTCAAAACGCCGTCATGCAAACCGGCGGCCCCGACCGCGCGATCAAGCGAAGCGCCGAGCTGGCCTGATTGCTCATGCAAAACGACCTGTCCGTTTTCCAGCACTGACAAATCCAGCAGATCGTCCAGCAATCGGGTCAACCGGATCGCCTCGTCGTGGATAATTCCCGCATAGCGGTTCAGCGTCTCTTGCGGCATATTCCCGTCGCCTATGATCTCGGAAAAGGACCGGATCGATGTCATAGGGGTGCGCAATTCATGGCTGATCTGGCTAAGAAATGCATCCTTCTGGATTGAAAGCGCAGTTAGCTTTGCGTTGGCATCGCGCAAGGCGCGGGCGGTGCGGTCCTGCTCTGCTGATTTCGCCTCCAGCCGATTGGAATACTCAAGAATTTGCGCAGCTTCATCTGCCACAGCAATCAAATCCTCGACCGACACACTGCTGCCGCCAATCAATTGCCCGATCATCGCATGGGACGTGGCCGCCCCAACAGACCCTGCCAATTCACGTTCGAGCCGCTCGATAAAGGCAGGTGTGACTTCTGGCAGAAAACCCGGCTTGCCCTGCGCAATTGCTTCTTGTTCAAAAATATCTTGTGCTTTGACGCTACCGATAATGCGCTGGGACATGATCAACAGGTCCTCTGCGCCCGCCGCTGCTGCCGTCCATGCACGTGCAGCCGTTGAATGATCGAAGACATTGACGAACTGCGCGCCCTGCAAACGTTCAAGCGGGGCCGGAAATGTCACCAGCGAGAAGAGAACGAACATCGCAGTGTTCAAAATCATCGACCACATGATGCCATGCACCAGTGGGTCCATCCCAGAAATCCCGAACAATGCTTGCGGGCGCAACCAAGACATCCCCATCAAGCCGTTGTCGATAACTGCTTGGCTAATAAAGGCATCGACGCCGAAGCTGGGTAAAAACAGGGTCCACATCCAGACCAATAGACCAGTCAATAGCCCCGCACCTGCCCCAATACCTGTCGCTGCGCGCCAGAAAAGTCCGCCCAGCATTGCCGGCAAAATTTGCACGGCCCCAGTAAACGAAACCAGACCAATGGCCGCGAGCGCTGTGCCGCCGCCGGAGACGCGGTAATAAAGAAAGCCCAAGGCCAGAATTGCCGCGATTGAAAGCCTGCGCGCCAGCAAAGTGACAGAGCGGACATCGCCCGAAAACATCGCGTGCTGGTTGGCAAGTCGGTTCAACCAGATAGGAACAACAATGTGGTTCGAGACCATTGTTGCCAAAGCAATCGTGGCCACGATCACCATTGATGTGGCCGAAGACAAACCACCCAAGAAGGATAGAACCGCCAACCCACCCTGCCCTTGATGCAAAGGCACAGTCAGCACGAATAGGTCTGGGTTGCTTCCGGCTGGCAGCAGATCAAGGCCGATCACTGCGATAGGCACCACAAAGAGGCTCATCAAGAATAGGTAGAGTGGGAAAGCCCAACTCGCGACGTGCAGATGACGCTCGTCTGTGTTTTCGACCACCAGCACTTGGAACATGCGTGGCAGGCACAAGAACGCAGCACCTGACAAGAAAATCAGACTGATCCAGCGGCTACCGTTTTGCTCCCACAGGACAATCTCGGAGCTATCAATGCGGTCAAGCATTTGCGAAGGCCCACCAGCAATCCCCCAGACCACAAAAACGCCAACAGCAACCAGCGCCAATAGCTTTACAACAGCCTCAACCGCGATCGCCATGACAATGCCGTTGTGACGTTCATTCGCATCCAAATTACGCGTGCCAAAAAGAATGGTGAACACGGCAAGCCCGACAGCCACCCAGATCGCAGTTGCGTTAAAATCCGCTGTTTGCCACGTGACGCCCTCGACCTGCGCAAAGACTGCAAAGGATAGGGTCACTGATTGAAGCTGCAACGCAATGTAGGGCGTGCCCGCAATAACCGAAATCACTGTCACGATCATGCCCAGCATTGTCGATTTTCCAAAACGCGACGACACAAGATCCGCAATAGACGTGATCCGTTGCGCGCGCCCAATCCGCACCAAACGGCGCAAAATCCACCACCAGCCAACCATCACGAGCGTCGGGCCAAGGTAGATTGTCACGAACTCTAGACCAGAGCGCGCGGCATAACCGACCGCGCCATAAAAGGTCCAAGCCGTGCAATAAATACTGATAGAAAGCGTATATATCCAAGGCGATTGCAAAAAGTCCGCCCGACCTTGAGCAGCGCGGCGTTCGGCCCAGAATGCTACGGCAAACAGCATTGTCACATAGCATAGCGCCACAAAAATCAGGGCGTTAAAGGACATCATGTGTCGGGATCTTCCGCAGAGCCTTGTGGTGGGTCAGCGTGAATGCGGCTCGCAAGAAATGCCGCCAACACAATCAGCAAAACCCAAACAGCAAAAATATAGATCAACCCTGCAGAACCGATCCGCCCTCCGTCCGGATCATTCGCCCAAGACAACGGCAACGCCCATAAAATAATGCCCACGAAAGGTAGGAACCTTGCTGCATCACGTACGCGGCGCTGTCTGTAATTTTGGCGTTGCAGAAAAATCGGCGGTTTAGGGGGACCGCTCATGCCTCCATAAAGTTGCGGACGTAGTCACGCACCTCGGTGTTGGAAAATGGCTTGGTCATAAAGTGGTTTGCGCCAAGGCGCTGCGCCAATTCGCGGTCCTTTTCTTGACCACGTGCAGTTAGCATCATCACAGGGATATCTTTGCTGGCATCGGTGGCACGCAAGTCGCGCAGAATATCAAAGCCACTTCGTCCGGGCAGCATCACATCAAGGATGATCATATCGGGTGGCATCGCCAGCACTTTGTCCATCGCAGTTGTGCCGTCTTCATGCGTGTGGACTGTCCAGCCATCGCGGGACAGTATAAAACTAAGCGCTTCGATGATGTTTGGTTCATCTTCGATCAGAAGGACGCGTTTGCCCATCTCACCGCCTCCTATCTTATCCGCTTCGCAAAGCGGCACCTCTTGAAATTAACTATTGCCCGCTTCTGAAGTGAAGTCAAAGCGCGGTTTCCAGACGCACGCCCTTCATCGCGGGTTCGCGGCGGCTGGCGCAGTCAGCGCGCGGACAGATGCGGCAAGAAACACCGACAGGTTGGGCCATATTCTCGGTTTCTGCCGGATCAGGCATGACCAGCATCGTGCTTTGCACCGGCGGCGGCACATCAAAACGTGGGCTAGGCTGCGCATCGGCAATTGCATAGCACAATAGCCGCGTGGCACTTGATCCGGGCAAAGCAACCTCTAGCCGGATCGGCTGGGCGGGGCGGCTTAGCGCTGCGTAAAGTGGCCAAAGTGGGCACGCCCCACCTACACGTGGTAACGAAAACCCCGGCACTGATTTTACAAGGGTCAGCACGCCTGCAGCGTCACAAATCGCCATGCCTAAAGGCGGATGACCCTGCCCTGTGGGCAGACTGGCCAAACGGCGGATAACGGTGGAAAACGGGGCTTGGAACGCCTGCGCCAAAGCTGCTGGGTTATAGCTGTGCGCGCGGCACGCATCCTCGAACGCGGCCAACGGCAGCAAAGCCGCATCTTTGATGTAGACTATAGCATGACCTTCAAGCAGCGCCTTCGCGCCATCCCTTAAACCGCTTTCGCCTGCCAGACGCGCAGGTTGGGCGTCTGGTCCTTCCAATGCGGTCAAATGAAATCCGGTCTTCGCCAAATACCGCTCGAGCTGTTCGGCGGGATCGGTTTGATCAATTTCAGCATCTGGCGCCTCAAGGTACGCAACCAGTGCTTCGCTGCTGCTGGCCAGCCGCAAACTGTCATTATGTATGTTCACGTGAAAGCGCCGCTGCCAATCTTCATCCAGCGTTTCCGGTCCAACAAGAATTTGCGCAGCAGAGCGGATCGCGGACACAGCAGTGATGACATCATGCAACGATCCGGCCAATTGCGGGTCATGTGTCATGCGGTCTGACAAAGCCTGCACCTGTCCACTAAGTGCGGCGATCCGTTCAGATTGCGCGACGACAAGCGCGCCCCAACCAGGATAGCGCGCGGCCATTTCTTCTGCGCGGGCGACTTCGGCCTTTGCAGGCAGGTCAGCCTCGAACTGGCTGGCGGCGTGGCGCATTTGATCAAGCATATCAGCGTCTGCACCATCGACCAAAAGCGCAGGCTCAACCCCGAGTACGCGGGCGATATCGGATAAGAGCTTTCCGCCGATTCTGCGTCGATTGTGTTCGATAAGGTTCAAATAAGACGGCGAAATACCGACTGTTTCCGCGACAGCGGCCTGCCGCAACCCGCGATCCAAGCGCTTTTCGCGTATCCGCGACCCTGCGAGCCGTTGTGTCACCAATGCCAATTCCTTTAACAGTTTCAGTGGCTTTCTGCAGGTGCAAGAAAACCGATTTACAAAGTTAACACCCTATTTGTGCATGAATTTACAAATTAGTCCAGCATCCTCAATGGTTTGTTGCCGCTTGTCCCAATCATGGCGGAAAGTAGGCAAGCACTGAATCAGTGTTTGTGGGTCTGTCGAGGAGATCAGATCTACACATATCTCTAGGGAGGATATTTATGTCCAATTCGAAATTTTCACGTCGTGGCGTGCTCAAGACTGGCCTGGTTGCCAGTGCTGGTCTCGCACTTCCGCAATACTTGCGCGCTGATGGCCATACCGGCTTTACCAACGCACCAGGCGACAGCGAAGTCATTCTTGGCTTCAACGTACCACAAACAGGTCCATACGCTGATGAGGGTGCAGACGAACTGCGCGCTTATGAGCTGGCAGTCGAGCACCTGAACGGTGGCGGCGACGGCGGCATGATGCCAACGTTCTCGTCCCAAGTTCTGGACGGCACTGGTATTCTGGGTCGCGAAGTTAAGTACGTTACTGGTGACACACAGACAAAATCTGACGCCGCACGCGCATCTGCTCGTTCGATGATCGAAAAAGACGGCGCAATCATGATCACTGGTGGTTCTTCCTCCGGTGTGGCTGTTGCTGTTCAGGCGCTTTGCCAAGAAGCCGGCGTTATCTTCATGGCCGGTCTGACGCACTCCAACGACACAACAGGTAAAGACAAGCGGGCCAACGGTTTCCGTCACTTCTTTAACTCTTACATGTCCGGCGCTGCATTGGCACCTGTGCTTGCTGCAAATTACGGCACCAACCGTAAGGCATACCACCTGACAGCTGACTACAACTGGGGTTACACCACAGAAGAAGCTGTACGTTCTTCAACAGAAGCCATGGGCTGGGAAACTGTGAACGCTGTGAAAACACCGCTGACACAGACTGACTTCTCTTCCTACATCGCGCCTGTTCTGAACTCCGGTGCTGACGTTCTGGTTCTGAACCACTACGGCGGAAACATGGTTAACTCTTTGACCAACGCTGTTCAGTTCGGTCTGCGTGAAGCGCAAGCCAACGGCCAAGACTTTGAAATCGTTGTTCCACTGTATTCTCGCCTGATGGCGAAGGGTGCTGGCGCAAACGTCAAAGGCATCTTTGGTTCGACAAACTGGCACTGGTCGCTGCAGGACGAAGGTTCTAAGGCATTCGTACGCTCGTTCGGTACAAAGTACGGCTTCCCACCATCGCAGGCTGCGCACACAACATACGTGCAGACACTGCTTTATGCGGATGCGGTTACACGCGCCGGTTCGTTCAACCCATGTGCGGTTGGCGAAGCACTTGAAGACTTTGAGTTCGACGGTCTGGGCAACGGTAAGACATTGTACCGTGGCGAAGATCACCAGTGCTTCAAAGACGTGCTGGTTGTGAAGGGTAAAGAGAACCCTGAAAACGAGTTCGACCTTCTTGAAATCGTTGAAGTTACGCCTGCAGCACAGGTCACATACCCAGCTGATCACCCACAGTTCGCTGGTGGTGCATTGGGTACATGTAACCCAGGCGCTTAAGAGCACCTTTCGTCAGGCCACTCACCTCCGGGTGGCCTGACACCCCTCGTTTCTTTCAGGTTCGGCCTGCCGTCTTTCGGGCAGCTGTCCACCCCCGTGCGCGTCGCGCAATCCCTTAACCGATCAGAGGTCGCATGATGGACCAGTTCATCCTTCAAATTCTTAACGGGCTTGATAAAGGCTCGGCTTATGCGCTGATTGCGCTAGGTCTGACACTCATTTTCGGCACATTGGGTGTCGTGAACTTTGCCCACGGTGCGTTGTTCATGCTGGGGGCGTTCGTTGCCGTCACAGTAAGCAACGTCCTGACCCTGAGCCACAAGGTCGTTGACCCCACGCGCACAGACTTTCTAGGCAATCCGTTGCAAGTAGATGTGCCCTATATATATGACCTGTTCGGGCAAAGCACCGGTGATGCAATCATCGACTGGGCCGTTCCAATATCAATCGTCATCGCGATCCCGATCATGGTCAGCATCGGCTTCATCATGGAACGCGGGTTGATCAAGCACTTCTACAACCGTCCCCATGCAGACCAGATTCTTGTGACCTTTGGCCTAGCCATCGTCATTCAAGAGGTCGTCAAATATTTCTACGGCGCGAACCCAATCCCGACACCTGCACCAGAGGCGTTTGTTGGCAGCTTTGATTTCGGGGTCCTTTTAGGCTTTGATCCCAACGCGATCATCTACCCGTACTGGCGTTTGGTCTACTTCTCATTCTCGCTGATCATCATCGGCGCCGTCTTTGCCTTCTTGCAATTCACCACCTTCGGTATGGTTGTGCGCGCCGGTATGGCTGACCGCGAAACGGTTGGCTTGTTGGGCATCGACATCGACAAGCGCTTTACAATCATGTTCGGCATTGCGGCTGCGGTCGCAGGATTGGCAGGTGTGATGTACGCCCCCATTAACTCTCCCAACTACCATATGGGCATGGACTTTTTGGTCCTAAGTTTCGTGGTGGTGGTTGTCGGCGGCATGGGATCATTGCCCGGAGCGGTCGCCGCAGGCTTTATGCTGGGTATTCTGGAAAGCTTCGCGTCGATGTCTGTCGTGATCGACATCTTCCCGGGCATCAACCAGATCATCATTTATCTTGTCGCTATCATCATTTTGTTGACGCGTCCTCGTGGCCTAATGGGTCGCAAAGGCGTGATGGAGGAATAACCAATGCTCGGACTAGAAAAGAAAGACTTTCGTCTGCTGCTCATCGTCATTGGTATGACTTTGTTTGCACCATTCCTGCTGAACCCCTTCCCCGAAGCATCAGAGCTTGCGCAGTTTAACGCAGGCTACCCAGACCTGATGCAGCGTTTTGTGATCTTTGGTATCTTTGCCATTGGTTTCAACATCCTGTTCGGTTTGACCGGCTACCTTTCGTTTGGCCACGCGGCCTTCTTGGGTGCAGGGTCTTACGGCGCGGTTTGGATGTTCAAGCTGCTAAGCATGAACGTCTTGCCAGCTATCTTCATCAGTGTGGCTATCGCGGGTATCTTGTCGCTTGTGATCGGATACATATCCTTGCGCAGGTCGGGCATCTACTTCTCGATCCTGACGTTGGCCTTTGCACAGATGTCATTCGCTTTGGCTTATTCAGTGCTCACGCCGATCACCGGTGGTGAAACAGGTTTGCAACTGGCGCTCGACGATCCGCGTATCTTTGGCCTCGCACAGTCAGCCACTGGCAATATTCCGGTGCCTGCATTGTTTGGACTTGAGATGCGATCAAGCTTCGAATGGGAAGTTGGCGGATGGCTGTTCACGTTCTCTACAGGGTACTACCTTGCGGCGTTGTTTATGGTTCTGTCATTCTACCTTTCGATCCGCATCTTCCGCTCTCCTTTCGGCATGATGCTGCGGGCTATTAAATCCAACCAAACGCGCATGGCCTATACAGGTTTGAACACCAAGCCTTACACACTGGCTGCATTCGTGATTTCTGGCATGTACGCTGGTTTGGCCGGCGGTTTGATGGCCTCGATGGATCCGCTCGCAGGTGCAGAGCGCATGCAATGGACAGCATCAGGCGAAGTCGTCTTGATGACAATCCTTGGTGGTGCGGGCACGCTCATTGGCCCCGTCCTTGGCGCCGGTATGATCAAATACTTCGAGAACATCTTTTCCAAGATCAACGAGACGATCTTGCACACTTGGTTCGGGTTCATGCCTGACGGGCTAGAGAATTTCGTCGTCGCTATGGTCTATCCGTTCATCGGTAAGGGCTGGCACCTGACATTGGGTATCGTGTTCATGCTTGTCGTGATCTTCCTGCCGGGTGGCCTTGTTGAGGGTGGGCAAAAAATTGCAGCTCTCTTCCGCCGCAAAAAGACTGAAGACACCAAACCAACCGCCACAGAACCAGCCGAATAAGGAGACAGACAGATGGGTTTGTTAGAAATAAAAGGCATCAATAAACGGTTCGGTGGCCTGCAAGCACTGGGCGACGTGAACCTCAGCGTTAAGGAAAATACGACCCACGCGATCATCGGGCCAAACGGTGCGGGCAAATCAACTTTGCTGAACGTACTGATTGGCAAGCTGATCCCGGATAGTGGATCGGTTATGTTTGACGGACAATCCGTGTTGGGACGTAAACCGCACGAGATTAACCAAATGGGCATCAGCCGCGTTTTCCAAACACCAGAGATCTTTGGCGATCTCTCGGTTTTTGAAAACGTCATGATCCCCTGTTTTGCCAAACGTGACGGGTCATTCCGCATGCATGCGATTGAAAGCATCTTTGCGGAAAAAGGCATCCAGCAGCAGGCGGAAGAAATTCTAGCCGACGTCAATATGCTAGATAAGAGGCATATGACGGCCTCTAGCCTATCACGCGGCGACAAGCGGCGTTTGGAAATGGCAATGTGCTTGGTGCAAGACCCCAAGCTGTTGCTATTGGACGAACCAACCGCTGGCATGGCGCGTGCAGACACAGAGAATACAATCAGCTTGCTCAAGGAAATCCGTGCGCAGCGCGGCATTACCATGGCGATCATCGAACACGACATGAACGTGGTATTCTCGTTGGCCGAACGGATCACAGTACTTGCCCAAGGTATGCCCTTGGTCGAAGATACTCCCGAAAACATCAAGGGCCACCCCAAGGTCCGCGAAGCCTATTTGGGCGAAGCACAGGTATAATGCGCGCTGCTCGCAAGACAGTGACATCGCAGGAGACACCACAATGAACGCACCATTCGAAAAACACGCCAATAACGCGGCCACCCACCCTGCATACCTAAGTGTGTGGGAAATCGAGGCGTATTACGGCGAAAGCTACATTGTCCAAAACGTCAGCTTCAACATCCACGAGGGCGAAATCCTCGCGCTCTTGGGCCGTAACGGCGCTGGCAAGACATCGACCTTGCGCACAATCGCACGGATGGATGACCCGCAACTGACCCATGGCGAAATTTGGCTGGACCATAAACCGCTGCATGAGATGAAAAGCTATCAAGCGGCGGCCAACGGTATTGCACTGGTCCCAGAAGACCGACGGATCATCCAAGGCCTGACGGTCGAAGAAAACCTGCAGCTGGCACAAATCGCACCGCCCAAGGGCTGGTCGCTTGAGCGCATTTACGATCTATTCCCCCGTCTGGGCGAACGCCGCAAACAAGATGGTGTGACACTTTCAGGTGGCGAGCAACAGATGCTTGCGATCGCACGCGCCCTTGCCCGTGACATCAAGGTCCTGCTGCTGGACGAGCCTTATGAAGGTTTGGCCCCTGTTATCGTGCAGGAAATCGCCAAAACACTGGGGATTATCCGTGATCAGGGCATCACGACTGTGATCGTGGAACAAAACGCTGTTGCAGCCCTAAAGCTTGCTGACCGCGCCGTGATCTTGGACACTGGCACCGTGGTCTTTGACGGCTCAGCCGCCGAAGTGCTTGAGAACGACGAACTGCGCGCGCAGTACCTCGCGATCTAATCCAGCACACGCGTTAATCTAAAATCGAAGGGAGTTCGCTCCCTTCGATTAATCATTTGGTAAGCCGCAGCGCTGATTCTATCCCTGTTAATGTTTAAAACGGGGATTACAAAATGGACACATCACTCAATCTTCCAGCGACACAAGCGGTTCCATCCGCGCCTTCACCTGTGCTTGATCGATCTGTCACGACCAAAGTCGCCCCTATCGATGCCCAAGACAGTGCGGCGACACGCCCAACAGAAAAGCCGTTTGTTGCACAAGTTGTGAATGCACGGCTGTCAGGCGTGGATTTTCCACAAAACCCCAGTGAAATCACACCGCATGACCGTACTTTGCGGCCTTATGACGTGCCAATGTTGCCGCATTTCGCAAAGCCCGTAACGGCCGATCCCGCAGCACAGACCGCACCCAGCGCCACAGATGCGATCACCAAATCGGACCCTTAGAACATTTCAAACACAGGTGTACTTTCCACCCCCGCAGGCTTGCCCTATAAGTGACCAAATGCTTGGTGACGTTGCGTCGCATAAGCGTCAATAATATGGGCAAAATGGCCGAGGGAAACATGAGCAACAAAACGTCTCACGAAAGCGATGTCAGCTTTATTCAGGCATTAGCGGAACTTTTGCGCGAAAACGACCTGACTGAATTGCAGGTCAAACGCGACTACGGTGAAAACAACAGCCTGAACGTTCGCGTCAGCCGTCAAACACAAATGGTCATGCAAGCAAGCGTGCCTGCCGCCGCACAAGCGGCTGTAGCCGCACCTGCTGCCGCCGCGCCTGCATCCAACGACAGCGCTGATCCAGCAAGCCATCCTGGCGCAGTAGCATCGCCTATGGTCGGCACAGTCTACATGGCCGCAGAACCTGGCGCGCCCAACTTCGTCAGCGTCGGCACTACAGTGAAAGAGGGTGACACCATCCTCATCATCGAAGCCATGAAGACGATGAACCATATCCCTGCCCCGCGTGCGGGTACGATTAAACGTATTCTGGTCGAAGATGGTGGCCCTGTAGAATTCGGCGCCCCTCTTGTGATCATCGAATAAGGGCGGGCCCATGTTCGACAAAATTCTCATCGCCAACCGCGGCGAAATTGCTCTCAGGGTCGTGCGCGCATGCCGCGAACTTGGTGTAAAATCTGTGGCCGTTCATTCGACGGCTGATTCTGATGCAATGCATGTGCGCATGGCCGACGAGGCCATCTGCATCGGCCCCCCGTCCTCTGCGCTCAGCTATTTGTCATTTCCGGCCATCATTTCGGCGTGTGAAATCACCGGCGCGCAAGCGATTCACCCCGGCTATGGTTTCTTGTCTGAAAACGCTGCATTCGTGCAGGCCGTTGAAGACCATGATCTGACATTCATCGGCCCCACTGCCGAACATATCCGTGTCATGGGCGATAAAATCTCCGCCAAAGATACGATGAAAGCATTAGGCGTGCCTTGCGTTCCAGGGTCCGCAGGCGGCGTGCCAACACTGGCAGACGCACAGCGCATCGGCGAAGAAGTCGGCTATCCTGTTATCATCAAAGCCACAGCAGGCGGCGGTGGTCGCGGCATGAAAGTGGCGAAAACAGCCGCTGATATGGAAAAGGCGTTTCTATCCGCCCGCGCCGAAGGCAAAGCCGCCTTTGGCAACGACGAAGTGTATATCGAAAAGTACCTGACGACACCGCGCCACATCGAAATCCAAGTCTTTGGCGATGGCAAAGGCAATGCAGTTCATTTGGGCGAACGGGACTGTTCCCTGCAACGGCGCCACCAAAAAGTGTTCGAAGAAGCCCCCGGCCCATGTATTACGCCAGAATTGCGCGCGCGGATCGGCAAGCTTTGCGCAGATGCTGTAGCCAAGATCAACTACATCGGCGCTGGCACAATCGAATTCCTTTTCGAAAATGACGAATTCTATTTTATCGAAATGAACACACGGTTGCAGGTCGAACACCCGGTGACCGAAGCGATCTTCGGCGTCGATCTGGTGCGAGAGCAGTTGCGCGTGGCGTCAGGCATGCCAATGTCGTTCACCCAAGATGACCTTAAGATCAATGGCCATTCTATCGAGGTGCGCATCAACGCCGAAAAGCTACCAAACTTTACGCCCTGCCCCGGCACAATCACGCAATACCATGCCCCCGGCGGGCTAGGTGTGCGCATGGATTCAGCGCTTTATGACGGCTACCGGATCCCGCCATACTACGACAGCTTGATTGGTAAACTCATCGTGCACGGCCGCGACCGACCCGAAGCTTTGGCGCGACTAGAGCGCGCATTGGGCGAACTGATCGTGGACGGTGTCGATACGACCTTGCCGCTATTTCACGCGCTATTGGCAGAAGAAGCCGTTCAATCCGGTGAATACAACATTCATTGGCTAGAGCATTGGCTTGAAAAAAATCTACTATAGCACCAGCGGGCGCAACACACAGGTTGCGCGTCGCAAGTTGCGGTCAGGCGACAGATAATAGTCTTTAACGCCTGATCGCTGATCGGGCGTTAAACAATCCCAATCCGACCAGGTTACGTCATAGCTTAGGCCCTGCGCCATCATCTCGAGTGCTGCACGGCTTGGGATACCTTTGACGGCGATTGCCTGCCCGGCTATCTGCGGCGTCGCATTCAAGATTTTGTCCGTCCGCTCGCGGACCAGCCGTATGATGGCCCCTTGCTGTTTCACAAAATCGCCGTCGATTACAATCAGTCTTGGGTCAAGCTGGCGTACCAAATCGAGCAAGCGGTAATGATCCATCACGTGATAGAGCAACCCATAAATCGCTATCACATCATACTGTTCCTTCGCTGCGATCGCGGCCTCTAGCCCCACAAAAACATCTTGAATACGCATCGTCACGCGCGCCTTCAAAGAGAGATCTGGGAAGTTTTGAAATCCTGCGGCCACCTCTGCGCGCGCCTCAATTGCGGTCACCGTGGCAGCACCTGCGTCCGCGAACGCATAAGCCCAGCGGCCATCATGCGCGCCTAAATCTAGAACACGCGCACCAGCAATATCCTTGGAAAACGGGGCAATCAGAAACTCAAATCGCTTGTTAAGGCGTGCAATCTGATTTTCCCGTCCTTCATACTGCGCAAGTTCAGGCAGAAAATCAAAGAAGGCCAATGCACTATCCTTTTTCAAAAGCGGCAATGATGATATTAGCGGAACTGCAAATGAACCTCCACAAGGCAATGGTAGCAATGAAAGACGATCCGACATTGACCCCACAGCTGCTTTTGCAAGCGTATCAGGTTGGACTGTTCCCGATGTCCGAAGGGCGCGATGACCCCGAGGTATTCTGGGTCGACCCCAAGATGCGTGGCGTTTTCCCGCTTGACCAGTTTCATATCTCGCGCAGTCTTGGGCGGCGGATGCGCAGTGGGGCCTTTCGGGTGACCTATGACACCGCATTCGAGGACGTTATGCGCGGCTGTGCCGATCGCCCCGAGACGTGGATCAACGATACGATTTTTGCACTTTATGGCGCTCTTTTTCAGCAAGGGCAGGCCCATTCCGTGGAGGTTTGGGAAGGGGATGCATTGATCGGGGGCGTCTACGGAGTTTCCATCGGGGCCGCATTTTTTGGCGAGAGCATGTTCAGCAGGCGCACAGATGCGTCAAAAATTGCGCTCGCCTATCTGGTGGATCGACTGCGCACTGGCGGGTATTTGCTGCTTGATACGCAATTTGTTACCCCTCATCTAGCAAGCCTTGGCGCAATTGAAATTCCGAGGTCAGAATACCGCCACCAAGTTGCCAAAGCGACCAGCCGAAACGCATTATTCAATCAAAAGGGTGGCGTGCCCACCGCTCAGGACGTGATACAGCGCAACGCCCATACGTCATAGCGCGGGTGGTCCATCGCGTTCAAAGCGGGCGCAGATGCCAACATCCAACCTGAAAATAGCAATATGTTTTCTTTACGGTCCATCACTTCAATATAGGTAAACGCATCACCGGACGGATTGTCGACCGGATATCGGCATTCGATCATCCCGACTGACAGAAAGCCTAATTGCACAGCTTCGCCCTGTTGCAGGCTAAGATTGGTCACAACGCCTGTTAGCTTATCCAGGACGCGCAACTCGCCGCCCAAACCCGCCATGACGTCTATCGCCGGTGCGACTGTGGGTTCTTGCTGGGCAGGTGGTGCTGTCAGATCTTGCAACAGATCATCAAGCGGCGTCACAACGATTTCTTGCGCGCCTAGAGGGCCTGCCACAAGCAGCGCCATTGCAAACAGGGCATTGGTTAACCGCATGTTCGCTCCCTATTCTGGTGTCCACGCCTCGTAATCAGACCGATCAGCAGGTGCATTGCGTCTGATCGAACCGGCTGGCGCATAGGCGGCTGAAGTGCCTGTCAGGTTTTCCTGATGTGGCTTTTCCCACGCTTTATGCGGCAGGTCGGCTTCGGTCGGGGTTTGATCCCATGTATGGTGCAGCCAACCGTGCCAATCAGGGCTCACGCGGGACGCTTCGTTTTGACCGTTGTAGATCACCCAACGGCGACTGCTATCGGCGTTTTGGTAAAAGATATTGCCCTGCGCATCTTCACCGACTTTTTTGCCATTGCGGCTGGTCCAAAGCTGGGTGCCAAATGATTGGCCGTCCCACCATGTGAAAATGCGTTTGATGTTGTGAGCAAGGCCCATGTCGCGTCTCCAATTGCGTTAGCTTATCCATGCACCAAAGGGCCAAAAAGGTCCAGTGGGTTCAAGCGGGCACCCGCGCGGTCACTTCAATTTCAATCTTCATCTCAGCGTTCTGCAACTGCGCCGAGAACATCGTTGCCGCGGGCTTTGCAGTGGCGAACGCCCTGCTGACGACGGGCCAGCAGTCCGGCCATTCCTGCGCGTTGGGCACGATATAATTCACCCGCACAACATGGTCTAAACCGCTGCCAGCTTCTTTCAATGCGCGCGCGATTGTTGCGAGCGCGTTCTTGGTCTGCTCCTGAATACTGTCGGGCATTTCCATGTTGGCATAGTCATAACCCGTGGTTCCCGCGACAAAAACCCAGCCATCCGCAACAACGGCGCGGCTATAGCCGATCTGTTCCTCAAACGGGGATCCGGTGCTGATGTGTCGAACTGTCACGGCCCTAGCTGGCCGTGGCAGTTTCTTTTTTCTTGCCTTCGTCGTGGATCATCAAAGGCGCGACATCAGAATTGACCGCCTCTTCGTTCACGACAACCTCTGTCACGGTGTCCATACCTGGCAGGTCAAACATCGTATCAAGCAAGATATCTTCCATGATTGACCGCAGACCACGTGCACCGGTTTTCCGATCAACCGCACGTTTCGCAATCGCGCTCAGCGCGTCTTCGGTAAAGGTCAGCTTGGTGCTCTCAAGCTCGAACAAGCGCTGGTACTGCTTCACCAAAGCGTTTTTTGGCTGCGTCAGGATCGTGATCAGCGCGTCCTCATCAAGATCTGTCAGTGTCGCGATAACCGGCAGGCGGCCCACAAATTCAGGGATTAAGCCAAACTTCAACAGATCCTCTGGTTCGAGATCCGAGAAAATCTCACCGACACCGCGATCATCCGGCTCGCGTACGTCAGCACCAAAGCCCATTGCAGAGCCTTTGCCGCGTTGCGCAATGATCTTGTCCAAGCCAGCAAAAGCACCACCGCAAATGAACAGGATGTTCGTTGTATCAACTTGCAGGAATTCCTGCTGCGGATGCTTGCGTCCACCTTGTGGTGGAACTGACGCCACGGTGCCTTCCATGATCTTCAGCAAGGCCTGCTGCACGCCTTCACCTGATACGTCACGAGTGATCGACGGGTTATCAGACTTGCGGGTAATTTTATCGACTTCATCAATATAAACGATGCCGCGCTGTGCGCGTTCCACATTGTATTCGGACGATTGCAGCAACTTGAGGATGATGTTTTCAACATCTTCGCCAACATAACCCGCTTCGGTCAGCGTGGTCGCGTCAGCCATCGTAAACGGTACATCCAAAATCCGCGCCAAGGTCTGCGCCAGGAGCGTTTTACCGCAACCGGTCGGACCGATCAGCATGATGTTAGATTTCGCCAGCTCAATATCGGATTTTTCAGCGTGGTTCAGGCGTTTGTAGTGGTTGTGCACAGCCACTGAGAGGACGCGCTTTGCGTGAACCTGACCGATCACATAATCATCAAGAACGCCACAAATCTCGGACGGTGTTGGTACACCTTCTCCAGCCTTAAGGCCTGCAGTCTTTGTTTCTTCGCGGATGATGTCCATGCAAAGTTCGACGCATTCATCACAGATGAACACTGTGGGTCCCGCAATTAGCTTGCGCACCTCATGTTGGCTTTTGCCGCAGAAACTGCAGTAGAGGGTGTTCTTACTGTCGGTGCTGCCTGTCGTCGCCATCTCAAACCCCTGGGCAAATCGCCCTTATAAAACATCATTTAGACTTACTTGGCCCCGACACTAAGACAGCCTGCCAAGGTCCACAATGTCAAAATGACCATACGCACAATGGCCTTAACAAAGCCATAAAGGCGCATGCGCAGACTGCGTCAAACCACCGCCCCCACGAAAAAACGCGGCATAACCCGCGTCTGATCGCTGGCACGTCAGGACGTGTTAGTCTTCGGCTTTGGTGCGGTTCTCGACGATCTCGTCAATCAGGCCCCATTCTTTGGCTTCTTCGGGCGACATAAAGTTGTCACGCTCTAACCCAGACTCGACCTTTTTAAGGGTATTGCCCGTGTGCTTGACGTAAATCTCGTTCAAGCGTGTCTTAAGTTTCTGGGTTTCAGCCGCATGGATCATAATGTCCGTCGCCTGTCCCTGATATCCACCGGACGGCTGGTGAACCATCACACGGCTGTTTGGCAGTGAAAAGCGCATGCCCTTATGTCCGGCAGTCAACAAAAGTGACCCCATAGATGCAGCCTGGCCAATGACCAGCGTGCTGACCTTTGGGCGAATGTACTGCATCGTGTCATAGATCGACAATCCAGATGTCACCACGCCACCAGGGCTGTTGATGTACATGCTGATTTCTTTTTTCGGGTTCTCTGATTCGAGGTGCAGCAATTGCGCGACAACTAGCTGGCTCATCCCGTCGTGGACGGGACCGTTGACGAAAATAATCCGCTCCTTCAGCAGGCGCGAGAAAATGTCATAGGCGCGTTCGCCACGTGCGGTCTGTTCGACCACCATTGGAACTAGGTTCATATAGGTCTCGACGGGGTCTTGCATATTTACTGCCTCATGTTCGGACATTACTGTCTTATTTCTAATAACCTAAAAGAGTCTTAGTATTGGCGCACGGGGGCTGCAAGGGTTGCAGGCACCTTTGATGGCACGCAACATCTTGCCAAAGCATCCTGCAGTACGAAATCAGCCTACGTGAAAGAGCGACGCGAACAAACGCGGGTCCAGACTTTCGGCGGCGAAAGTCTCTCCCTCGGTTAGCACGGACACGGCATCATGGCTGTGTAAACTTTCTTGATGGCTCGCGACCACGCGGAAGTCTGAAATGCGGGTATCCATTTGTAATTGCTCCGTAAACAGACGGGCTGCATCCTCGACAAAGATCGGATTGGCCGCGTTGAGTTCGGCAAATGCTTGCTCGTCCTCGCGCTTGACCATCACTTGCGTCTCGGTCGGGACAGCTGCGCGCGCGCGGTCAATCAGGTCCTCAAACCACAGCACATCGCCGCCATTTTCAAGCAAGACAGAAATCCGCGCGACCGACCGCTGTGAGTGCGGTGTGGCAAGCTGCCCTCGAAATTGGCGGGCGTGTTCGGATAGCTCCAACGAGCACGGACAAGTGGACGAGTAAACGTAATCAAGATGCACGATCTTCTTGCGCACGCCGGCGCTTTCAACCAGCTCAAGCGCGATGTCATAATACTGGTACCCCGACAGGCCCGACCGCAGGCTTTCGACCTTCATCGGAAAGCTGAACCGCATTTGAATGCGTGCATCAAAGCTGTCCAGATCGGTTTTATAAGCATCCAATGCCTGTTCGATCACTTCAAAGCTGAAGGTCTCTTCGGCATGTTTATAAAACGTCCGCATGATGCGGGACATGTTGATGCCCTTCTTTTCCGCCTCAAGCGAGACCGTTCCAGTCACTGACGTCTCAAGCGTCAAATCACCATTGTCTCGGGTATGAAACCGAATCGGCAGGCGGAAATTTGAAATTCCCACATGCTGAATTTGCTGCTGCGCACCACGGATCAGACTGGACGGACCATTCTGCAGATCTGGCATCGAGGCTTTGTAAGCATCATCTACCTCGAAAGCATCGGGATAAGCGCGCGCTAAAGCGGGATAGTTCGACACTTCTTGGCCGGGGATCAAACGCGAGACCAGCGGATCAAGTGTGGCGACTTCTTCGGGAGAAACATCAACAGCCCAGCGGCGTAACAAGGCCAATGCGGCCTCTGCTTCTTGGCGGGTCGGCTCGCGGCTCATATCAGGTGAATGGATATTCATATCTGTGCCCCCCATCGGTGCGTTAGACACCCTAAGATGGGGCGCCTCATCGGAACTTCCAATGATATCTTTATAGATACGTTGTAAATCCGCCCGCAGATCAGTCATAGGGATGGCCTTTCTATCCGTCTAAGCCACCCCAACTAAAGCACTTATCGGGGCCTGCGTCACCACCTCACATTTGCGCGATGGAAGCACGTAAATCGGCAAGTAAGTCCTGTGGATCCTCAAGCCCCACGCTCAGCCGCAAAAGACCGGGCGTGATGCCAAGCATCGCGCGGGTTTCCTCGGACAGGCGTTGGTGCGTGGTCGTGGCAGGATGGGTGACAATTGATTTGGCATCACCAAGATTATTGGAAATCGTCCAGATTTCCAGCGCATTCAAAAGTTTGAACGCGGCCTCTTGCGTGCCTGCATCGATGGACAAAACGGTCCCACCTTCTGCCATTTGGCTGACAACCAGGGCATGCTGCGGATGGCTTTGCAGTCCAGGGAAGATCACATTTGGCAAGGCCCCATCGTCCTCGAGTGCGGTCGCAATGACAAGCGCGGTAGAGGCCTGCGCGCGGACACGCAGATCAATCGTCTCTAACCCCTTGAGCATGACCCAAGCAGTAAATGGCGACATCGAACCGCCCGTATGCTTCATATAGGGTTCAACCGTCTTGCGGATGTATTCCTTGGTGCCAAGGATCACACCGCCCAGTGCGCGCCCCTGCCCGTCTATATGTTTCGTGGCCGAATAAATCACGACATCCGCACCCTGAGTGATCGCATCCGAAAAAACAGGCGTGGCAAAAACATTGTCCACAACAACAGTCGCATCGACCGCATGCGCCAGCTTTGCGACTGCTTTGATATCTATCACCTCAAGGGTCGGGTTCGAGATGCTTTCAAAAAACACGACTTTCGTCTCGGGCCGGAGTGCGGCCTGCCATGCGGCCAAATCAGTGCCGTCCACGAATGTGACTTCGACGCCGTAGCGGGTCAGGATTTCTTCTAAGATATAAAGGCATGACCCAAACAGCGCGCGGGCCGAAACAACATGATCGCCCGCCTTCAACAGCGACGTCAGCGCGCCATTCACCGCAGCCATGCCGGATGCTGTCGCAAAGCCTGCCTCGGCCCCCTCAAGCGCTGCAATCCGGTCTTCGAACATCGCAACTGTGGGGTTGCCGTAGCGGGCATAGATGAATTCATCCTCGCCCGCCTGAATAAAGCGGGCCTGCGCGTCTTCGGCAGTGTCATAGACAAAGCCTTGCGTCAGAAAAATCGCTTCGCTGACCTCGTTGTACTGGCTGCGGCGGATGCCGGCGTGCACTGCTTTGGTGCGTTTATTCCACGTTTTCATCTTCATTCCCCGCGCGTCTTTCGCGCAATAAAAAACCTCGACACCGGGAAAAGGTATCGAGGTGTAAAAACCCGAAAACCCTCTTTAGCAGCATATTTAACGTGGCCCGCAATCCGGTAACAAATCGCCACAAGTCGTGGGATACGCCTGTGCCGCGATCCCGTCAAGCAGAGTGCGCCGCAATCCACTTGTCCTTTTTGGTTGGGCTGCGATGCTGGTGGGACCGTATAAGAAGGATGACCGCCGTGACCCAGCCCATTGACCTATATTTCTGGCCCACGCCAAATGGGTGGAAAGCATCCATTGTCCTTGAAGAATTGGAACTGCCCTATCAACTTCACCTGATTAACATCGGTGCGGGTGATCAGTTCAAGCCTGACTTTCTCAAGATTTCACCCAACAACAGGATGCCCGCGATCATCGATCATGACGGGCC
>CBDTVI010000011.1:0-25853 GCA_965364065.1 uncultured Yoonia sp.
TAACTTGTTGAAAGATAGGACTTTACCGGCACTATCTTGGATCGGGAAACTGGCGATGGCAGATGTGTTTTTGATTGCGCTCTATATTGTAGTGATTAAGGGCGTCGGAATTGGCCGGGTCGAAACCGGTTGGGGGCTTTATATGTTCACGGCCTGCATTCTTGCTTCAATCGTGATATCTGCGTTGACACCCCAAGCCAAAACACAGGCACTTGCTGAATAGACCGAATTGGTCCAAAAGGTGAACATGGCCAAAGATCTAAACTTTTCATGTTCCCAATGCGGTGCCGCTTTTCGCAAGTGGTCGGGGCAATGCGATGCCTGTCAGGCTTGGAATTCCATCACCGAAAGCAAAGCGCTCAGCAGTGGACCAAAAGGCAAATCGCTGGGTGCACTTCGCGGCAAAGCAGTGCCGCTGACCGATCTGGCCACCCAAGAGGCCGAACCACCGCGCACAAATTCGGGCGTCGGCGAACTTGACCGTGTTTTAGGGGGCGGGCTTGTGAAAGCCTCAGCGTTGTTAGTTGGGGGTGATCCCGGTATCGGGAAATCCACGCTTTTATTGCAAGCCGCCGCAAGGTTCGCGCGTAACGGTTTAAAGGTCATCTATATCTCGGGCGAGGAATCGAATGCGCAGGTGCAAATGCGCGCCCGCCGTCTGGGTTTGGAAAAAAGCCCCGTCTTGCTGGCGTCTGAAACAAACCTACGCGATATTTTAACCACGCTAGAGGCTGAACAACCCGACCTTGCGATCATCGATTCTATCCAAACGATGTGGGCCGACAACGTCGACAGCTCCCCGGGCAGCGTCAGCCAAGTGCGATCTTCTGCGCATGAACTGACCACATTCGCCAAACGCAACGGCATGGCGGTCATCATGGTCGGTCACGTCACGAAAGACGGTACAATCGCAGGCCCGCGCGTAATCGAACATATGGTCGATACTGTGCTTTATTTCCAAGGCGAACGCGGCCACCAATACCGTATTCTACGCACGGTCAAAAACCGTTTTGGACCCGCAGACGAGATCGGCGTGTTTGAAATGACTGGCAAAGGGCTGGCCGAGGTCAAGAACCCATCTGCGCTATTTTTGTCCGAACGCGGCGCCCCTGCCCCCGGATCAGTTGTGTTTGCAGGCATCGAAGGCAGCCGTCCGGTGCTTTGCGAGATCCAAGCACTTGTGGCTCCTTCGCCACACAGTCAACCGCGCAGATCGGTCGTCGGATGGGACGGTGGGCGGCTTGCAATGATCCTTGCAGTACTTGAATCGCGGTGCGGTGTCCCCTTCACCGGATTGGACGTTTACCTCAACGTAGCAGGGGGTTTGCGCATCTCTGAACCGGGTGCAGACCTTGCTGTGGCGGCCGCACTTGTTTCGGCACGCGAAGACGCCGCACTGCCCGCTGAGGCTGTTATTTTTGGTGAAATCAGTCTGTCCGGCGCATTGCGTCCTGTCGTTCAAACCGAAAATAGATTGAAAGAAGCTCAGAAACTTGGTTTTACGTCAGGCATTGTTCCACAACAGGCCAAACAGCCTAAAGTGGCAGGACTGGATTTGCGCACTGCGACGGATCTGGCCGGTTTTGTAGAAGATGTATTCGGCGCAAGGTGACGCGCCATCAAGTTAGGAGACGATCGATGGAAGGTTTCACACTCGTAGACGCAGGCGTTGCGATCCTTGTGCTACTCTCAGGTGTTTTGGCCTATAGCCGCGGTTTCGTCCGCGAGGCGATGGCCATTGTGGGCTGGATTGGTGCGACAGTTGTCGCGTTCATCTTTGCAGATCAGGTTGAGCCACTTATTCGTCAGGTCCCGATCCTTGGTGACTTTATCGGCGACAGTTGCGAACTTGCGATCATCGCGGCCTTTGCGGCAGTCTTTGCCGTGGCCCTTGTGGTCGTGTCGATCTTTACCCCGCTCTTTTCCAGCGTCATCCAACGCTCTGCACTTGGCGGCGTCGATCAAGGACTTGGCTTTTTCTTTGGTGTGCTACGCGGCGTTTTGTTGGTGGCCGTGGCATTCTTTGTCTACGACACAATCTTTGCCAGCCAAGAGTTTGCGGCGGTTGACGATAGTCGTTCAGCGCAAATCTTTGCACAGCTGACAGATCGCATCGAAGCGCAAAATCCAGAGCAGGCTTTGGGTTGGATCACAGAACAGTACCAGCAATTGGTCGGTAGCTGTGGCGCACCCGAAGCAGCGGCAGAAGCAGTTGCACCCGTAACCGAGTAATCTGCACCACAAGAATACTTGAACGGCCAGTGGATTATCCCGCTGGCCGTTTTTGCATCTTAGGGCCTCGCGAACAAATTGACGCGTACTTTATGCGGCGCTAGCGTCACCTATGAACACCGACTATGCACTCTCTGGCCCAGCAGGTCGCGACGCAGTTGCAAGCGGTCGCGCCAATCCCAAATGGTACCGCACAGATGTTCCCCCCGAGGCGATCCGCCGGTTGATGGTCAAGTCAGACGCCATCGCGCTGCGCGATACGGTTGTTTGGCTAGGCGCAATGGCGGCTTTTGGAACTGCCGCTGTGGTGCTCTGGCCGTCATGGTGGTCAATCCCGTTTTGGCTCGCCTACGGGGTGCTCTACGGCTCTGCATCTGACGCACGCTGGCACGAATGCGGCCATAAGACAGCGTTCAAGACGGCTTGGATGAACACTGTTGTCTACCACATTGCAAGTTTCATGCTGATGCGGAACCCGATCACATGGCGCGCAAGCCACGTTCGCCATCACACCGATACTATCATCGTCGGGCGCGATCCCGAAATCGTGGCGATGCGACCGCCAGATTTGGCACGGATCGCACTGAACTTGTTTGGCCTTCTTGAAGTCCCCCATCAGCTTGCCCGCCTTGTCATGCATGCCCGCGGCCACATCCACCCAGACGAGGCGATGTATCTCCGAAAAGCAGACCACCCCTCTGCGTTCCTTGCCGCACGCATCCACTTGGGCATCTATGCCGCTGTGATTGCGACGGCCCTCGCGATGGGATCGCTCTTGCCGCTGATGCTGATTGGCCTGCCAAGGCTTTACGGCGCATGGCATCACGTGATGACAGGCCTTTTGCAGCATCTTGGGTTGGCCGAAAACGTCTCGGACCATCGCTTGAATACCCGCACTGTACTGATGAACCCGATCAGCCGGTTCATTTACCTCAACATGAATTACCACCTTGAGCATCACATGTTCACGATGGTTCCGTACTACCGGCTGCCGCAACTGCATGCGTTGATCAAACACGATGTGCCTGCGCCAGATCCGTCTATCTATGCGGCTTTCCGGCGTCTGCTGCCTGTTTTGGTGAAACAGCTAAAGTACCAAGACGCTGTGATTTTGCCTCAGCTACCCGAAGGTGCGACGCCTTATGGCGAAGACGCAGCACGACTTAAGCCCTTTGCTGTCTAGCGCGCCCATATTTTAACACCTGTTCAATGATCGTTCCGTGACATGACGGACATGACCCTCTAAGACGGGGTAACCCTCATGTACTCGGATTCGGAGCTGCCCCCTTGTCCAACCAAATGCCCCCCGCCGACCCTTTTGATGATGACAAGTTGCGCGAGGAATGCGGTGTGTTCGGCGTCGTCGGTGTGCCAGAGGCGTCCAATTTCGTAGCTCTTGGTTTGCACGCCCTGCAGCATCGCGGGCAAGAGGCTGGCGGGATCGTCACGCATGACCCCGAAACAGGCTTTAACCAACAACGCCGCATGGGTCTTGTGCGCGATAACTTTACCAGTCCCAACATCATGCAACTGTTGCCGGGCACTATCGGCATCGGGCATGTGCGCTATTCCACGGCAGGCTCTAAGGGCCAAACCGCGATGCGCGATGTGCAGCCATTCTTTGGTGAATTCTCCATGGGTGGTGCGGCGATTGCCCACAATGGCAACATCACCAACGCGCTGTCCTTGCGCCGTGAGTTGATCGAGCGCGGCTCGATCTTCCAAAGCTCATCTGACAGTGAATGCATCATCCACCTTATGGCGCGATCCATGGGTCAGACGATTCCTGATCGCATGGAAGAGGCACTGCGCAAAGTCGAAGGCGCGTTTTCGATCGTCGCAATGACCCGCACGAAACTAATTGGCTGCCGTGATCCGCTGGGTGTGCGCCCGCTGGTATTGGGCAAAATCGGTGACGGTTGGGCATTGGCGTCAGAAACCTGCGCGCTTGATATCATCGGGGCTGAATTTATTCGCGAAATCGAACCGGGCGAAATGGTTGTTGTGACCGAAAAAGGTGTGGCTAGCCACTTTCCTTTCCGGCCCAGACCCTCGCGGTTTTGTATCTTTGAACACGTCTATTTCAGCCGCCCTGACAGCATCCTTGGTGGCCGGTCGGTTTATGAAACGCGCGAAAATATCGGGCGTGAATTGGCGAAAGAAGCACCAGTTGATGCCGATTTGGTATGCCCTGTCCCTGACAGCGGCACCCCTGCAGCGATCGGCTATTCGCTGCAGTCGGGTATCCCCTATGCGATGGGGATCATCCGCAACCAGTACATGGGCCGCACGTTTATTGAACCTACCGAAAGCATCCGCAACATGGGTGTGCGTCTGAAACTGAACGTCAACCGTGCGCTGATCAAAGGCAAACGCGTGATTTTGGTCGACGACAGCGTCGTGCGCGGCACGACCAGCCGCAAGATCAAGGAAATGATCCTGGACGCAGGCGCGGCAGAGGTGCATTTCCGCATCGCGTCCCCACCAACACAGTGGCCTTGTTTTTATGGTGTTGATACGCCCCAGCGCGACAAACTGCTGGCAGCCACCATGTCAGAAGATGAAATGCGCGACCATCTAGGCGTTGATAGCCTCAAGTTCATTTCGATCGATGGGCTTTATCGTGCCGTAGGCGAAGCAAAAGGGCGTGATGCCAAGAAGCCTGCTTATTGCGATGCGTGTTTCTCGGGTGAGTATCCTGTGGCGCCGACAGATATGATTGCGCAAGGCTTTCAGTCGAAAACTGCTGCCGAATAAGCGTTACCTAACGTTGATGTGATTGCAGAAATGCAATTGCACTGTTTTGCCCACTTTCGCACAGCAGAAATCTCTGGCAGAAGCGCATTAATCATAAAATTAAAGCGGCAATCAGTATGGAAGATCCAGATCCAACCCTCGCGCGGCAACATGCAACCCTTCCAGACGAGTTACATGTAGGCACACTTTCAGTTATCGGCTTGATAGAAGCACATGACGGGGCAGTGGCGCTTTTGCGGTCGTCTAACGGGCAAATCGCACGCGTCAAAACGGGAGATGTCGCGTTCGGGGTCACAATTACGGCCATTGATGATGCGCAAATTCTGCTGACCGACCGCTGGGGCCGCACACAATCATTGCAATTGCCGCACGGCTAAGACTTGACCTTGGCCGCAGTTGAGCAGATCACGCAGCCCATGACAAAAACAGTATTGATCACCGGCGCATCGCGCGGCCTTGGGGCTGCATTGGCCAAAGCATTGGCTCCTACTCATCATGTGATTGCGGTTGGCAAAACCGTCGGCGCGTTGGAAGAACTGGACGATGCGATCCAAGCGCAAGGCGGCCAAGCAACGCTCGCTCCAATGGACATTGGCGTTGATGAGGCCATGCAGCAGCTTTGCCGTGGTATCTTTGACCGCTGGGGCAGTCTTGATCTTTGGATACACACGGCGATCCACGCGGCCCCATTGGCCCCTGCGGGACATATCGGCCCCAAAGACCTCGCCAAATCTATCACCATCAATATTGAGGCCACATCGCGCCTGATTTCTTATGTCAGCCCGCTTTTGGGTCAAACCGGACAAGCAGTGTTCTTTGATGACGCACGCGGCGGCACCCAGTTCTTTGGCGCCTATGGCGCCACGAAAGCGGCACAGATCGCGCTGGCCCGCAGTTGGCAGTCTGAGAGCGCGAAAACTGGCCCAACAGTCAAAATCCTCACACCTGAGCCGATGCCAACCGCGACCCGCGCAAGGTTCTACCCCGGTGAAGATCGCAGCGTATTGACAGAGCCCAACGCCGAGGCAGCGCGTTTACTGCCCTTAATCCTGTCCTGACCCCCCCGAACCGTTGCACGCGCTCTACGCTCAACGGCAACATGCAACTGTGCGTGTCCATTTACTTGCCGCGCAGCACCGCACCGCATAGGACTGTCTCAAGACAATATGGGGGCCACCAATGCGCATTTTGATCACCAATGATGACGGCATCAATGCGCCGGGTTTGCAGGTTCTCAGCGACATCGCACATGAAATCGCAGGCGCGGACGGCGAAGTTTGGACAGTTGCCCCCGCGTTTGAGCAATCAGGCGTCGGTCACTGCATCAGCTACACCCACCCCACGATGATCGCGCAATTGGACGACCGCCGTTTTGCCGCCGAAGGCTCGCCTGCGGATTGCGTCATTGCTGGTCTTTATGATGTGATGAAAGATAACACCCCAGACCTGATCCTGTCTGGCGTCAACCGCGGCAACAACGCGGCTGAAAACACGCTTTATTCCGGCACTATCGGCGCCTGTATCGAAGGTGCCTTGCAAGGTGTGCGGTCCATCGCCATGTCGCAATTCTATGGTGACGACAACAAAGACCTCGAAAACCCGTTCGAGGCCGCAGCGGTCCATGGCGCTGCAACCGTGCGTGCGCTGCTGAACGAAGCCCTTTGGGACGATCAAGCGGACTACAAACCCTTCTACAACGTGAATTTCCCGCCAGTTCCGGCAGCAGCAGTCAAAGGCATGGCGGCAACCACCCAAGGTTTCCGGCTGAACACCCGCTTTCGCGCTGAGGCACAGACATCACCGACGGGGCGCAAATTCCTTTGGGTGCGCGGTGGCCCACAACACGAACCCACTGCACCCGGCACAGATGCGGCGGCAAACTTGGATGGGTATATTTCGATCACGCCAATGCGGGCGGATCTGACGGACTATAAGATGGTCAACACCCTCAAGGATGCGCTTTCGTGACCTTTGACGCGCCAACCAAAATGCAGTTCCTTTATGCGTTGCGCAGCAAAGGCGTCACAGACGCCCGTGTGCTGACAGCGATGGAACAGGTCGATCGTGCTGACTATGTCAAAGGCACCTTTGCAGACCGCGCCTACGAGGACATGCCGCTGCCCATCGCATGCGGGCAAACGATCAGCCAGCCATCGGTTGTGGGACTTATGACGCAAGCCTTGCAGATCAGCCCACGCGATAAGGTGCTCGAGATTGGAACAGGCTCTGGGTATCAGGCAGCGATCCTCAGCAAACTGGCACGTCGCGTCTATACTGTTGATCGTTACCGCAGGTTGGTCCAAACCGCCCGCGCGGTGTTCGAGGCCAACGACATCACTAACATCACAACTTTCACTGCCGACGGCAGCCACGGTTTTGCTGAACAAGCGCCCTTTGATCGCATCTTGCTGACAGCCGCCGCCGAAGACCCCCCCGGGCCGCTGCTTGCGCAATTGCGCGTGGGTGGGATCATGGTTTTGCCCGTTGGGCAATCAGACGCAGTGCAAAGCCTGATCCGTGTCAAACGCTCTGAAACGGGCTTTGAGTATGATGAATTGCGCGCCGTGCGCTTTGTCCCCTTGCTAGAAGGGCTAGGACAAGAGTAAAGTGCCACAAAATATGGTACGACCCCAGACATAAGGGGCGACTTGGCAAAAGGAGCGGTGGGATGGCAAACAGGCATATCCAGGTACGACGCGTATTGATGACGGGCGTGGCATTGGCCACACTTGCAGCATGCGAAGACTTTGATTTCGACTTGCGCGATATGGGCAATGGGTTTGATACCAGCTCTGCAGTGCAACAATTGCCCGGGCGGCCGCGCCCTGATGACCGTGGCGTGATTTCATACCCCAATTATCAAGTTGTCGTGGCGCGCCAAGATGACACCATTCGCGGCATCGCGATCCGCCTTGGTCTGAACCCCGATGAATTGGCCGCTTACAACGGTGTAGAAACGGACGCGATCTTGCGCCGCGATGAAATCATCGCACTGCCCATTCGCGTCGCAGAACCATCACCTGCAACGGGTGCCGTCGCCACTGGGCCGATCCAACCGCTTGATGTCTCAGCCATTGCCACCAGCGCATTGGACCGCGCAGATGCCAGCGGCACGGTCGTGTCAGCACCCCTCGCGCCTACAACAGCCGCGCCAACTCCCGCACCTGCACCCGCAACACCCACATTGCGCGGCTCAGAACCGATCCGCCATCAGGTCCTGCGCGGCGAAACGGTCTTTTCAATCTCGCGGCTTTATAATGTACCTGTGACGAATATCGCTGAATGGAACGGCTTGAATTCAGAATTCACGATCCGCGAAGGTCAGTACTTGCTCGTCCCACGTGGTGGTGCAGCCCCTGCCCCAACTGCGGCAGCCGTCGTAACCGCACCGGGTGCAGGAACAGCGACACCGCTTCCACCAAGCGCATCGACACCTTTGCCCGATGAAACCCCTTCAGTGCCGTTGCCTGCAGTCGCGGCCCCGTCTGCGCCTGACATCGGCACACCGACGCAGCCCGCAACCGCAAACGCCCGTTTTTCGATGCCACTGCAAGGTGCGATTATTCGCAGTTACGCGCCGGGGTCCAATGAGGGCATCGATATCGGTGCCTCTGCGGGAACAGACGTCAATGCTGCCGATAGCGGTTCCGTTGCTGCAGTGACCACCGACACCAGCGGTGGCGCAATTGTTGTGCTGAAGCACAGCGATGGACTGTTGACGGTCTACACCCAGATGGAAGGTCTCACTGTCGAAAAGAACGACAGTGTCTCGCGTGGGCAAACGATTGGTAAAGTTCGTGCCGGTAGCCCAAGCTTCTTGCATTTTGAAGTGCGACGCGGCCTGCAAAGCCTTGATCCGAGCGATTATCTGCCCTGATGTTTGAACATGTAAGGCGGGTCATGATCCGCCTTACGCCAAACGGACCCCACGACGTCCCGCCAAATCCGTAAAATACTGCCAAGCCACGCGACCAGACCTGCTGCCGCGTGTGGCCTGCCATTCAATCGCTTCGGCGCGCAATGTGGCGTCATCGATGTCCACATCATGCGCATCGCAATAGCCGCGGATCATCTTTAGATATTCGTCCTGCGTGCAAGGGTGAAACCCTAGCCACAGCCCAAAGCGATCCGAAAGCGACACCTTTTCTTCGACCGCTTCTGACGGCGAAATCGCAGTCGAGCGTTCGTTTTCAATCATATCGCGCGGCATCAAATGGCGTCTGTTCGAGGTCGCATAAAGCACGACATTTTCGGGCCGCCCTTCAATTCCGCCATCCAATACAGCCTTCAGCGATTTGTAGTGCGCGTCGTCATGACCAAATGAAAGGTCATCACAAAACATGATAAACCGCGCATCCGCACCGCGCAGCATGTTCAAACAACGGCCAATGCTTGGCAGATCTTCGCGCTGTACTTCGACCATCTTTAGGTTGGGATGCGTCTCGCAAGCTGCGCCATGTATCGCTTTGACAAGGCTCGACTTTCCCATACCACGTGCGCCCCAAAGCAGTGCGTTATTGGCAGGTAATCCAGCCGCGAATTGCAGCGTATTCGCCAGTAACGTATCGCGGGACCGGTCCACGCCGACCAACAAATCAACACCGATGCGGTTTACCTGCGCGACAGGCTCTAACCGATCTGGATCAGCATGCCAAACAAAGGCCGATGCTTGATCAAAATCTGGGGCCGCACCTGCCGCAGGGCTAAGGCGCTCTAGCGCCTCAGCGATCCGTTTCAGGGTCTTCTTGTTCAAGGCTTTGGATCCGCGTCGGTTGGTGCCTCTTCTTCGCCAAGATCGTCATCATCGAAGTCGAACAGGCTTTCGTCTTCACCGATGGTTCCTTCAGCACGGGCCACGCGATCTTTCTTACGCTCGACTGCGGCGACCAAATGGATCGAAATTTCGTAAAGGCCATAGACCACCACAAAAAGGATCAACTGCGTCGTAACATCAGGCGGTGTCACCAAAGCGGCGACAATCAAGATACCGACCATTGCGTATTTGCGCGTGCCGCGCAGGCCACGCGAACTGGCCAGTCCAGCAGAGCCCATCAGGGTCAGCAATACTGGCAGTTGGAAACACACACCGAATGCCACGATCATTTTGAGCGTGATATCCAGTGTCTCGTTTACCTTGCCGTTAAAGACGATAGAAACGCCAGTCTCAGGCAAGGCAAGCCCGCCCGTAGCGCCCGGAAGAAGTTCGGTGCCTGGCGGCAATGCGACCCCTTCTACCATCAACGCCGATACAAATGACGGCAGATCAGCGAAGCCTAGGAAAAACGCCATCGCCAGTGGAACAACGATATAATGGGCAAAGGATGCGCCGACCAAAAACAATACGGGAGAAGCAATGATGAACGGTAAAAACGCATTCTTTTCATTGCGGTACAGGCCCGGGGCGACAAAACGCCAAAGCTGGTAGGCAATAACCGGGAAGGAAAGCGTAAGGCCGCCCACCATCGAAATCCGGATCAACGTGAAAAAATATTCCTGCGGCGCGGTGTACTGCATCACAGGGTTGGGGTTGCCCAAATTGCGCATCGTACGTTCAATCGGCATTAGCAGGAAATCCAGCAGCATGCCACCAAACGCAAAGCAAATGATCATGCCGACAAGAAAGGCCAAAACCGAATAGATCAGCCGCGAGCGCAGTTCTGTCAGGTGTTCCAGCAGCGGGGCTGCACTGTTTTCCAAATCATCTTGCGTGCTCATGCGTCGGCCTCTGGCTTGGGCGCTTTTGGCCTGGGCGCTTTTGGTTTGGGCGCTTTTGGTTTGGGCGCCGGTTTAGCCGCGGCCTTTGCCGCATCCTCTGCCTCGATGGCTTGACGTGCGAGAGCCGCATCACCCATGGCTTTGCTCATCTTTTCCTTCGCCGCCTGACGTTCTTCAGACAGTTCAGTTGTCGCAGGGCCTTTGGTCATACCCGTCGCTTCTTTTAGCTTGTCTGTGCCAAATTTCTTGGGGTTTGATGCCGCACGCAACGTCTTGGAAATGTCATTGACGCCCGACTGGTCCGCGGCTTGCTCCATCGCGCGCGAAAACTCGCGCGCCATCATCCGAGCTTTGCCAGTGTACTGCCCCATCGTACGGAACAGCCCCGGCAAGTCCTTGGGACCAATGACGATCAAGGCCACAATGCCGATCACCACCATTTCGCTTGCACCAAGACCAAACATTAGATGCTGTCCTTATAAAATCGGGAAAACGCCAAGATCAGGCTTTGTCTTTTTCTTCTTCGGGTGTGACGTCTGTTGCGTCTTCAATGCCGTCTTCGATTTCTTTCTTGCCATCATCAACACCCTTTTTGAAGGCTGTGATACCTTTGCCGACTTCGCCCATCAGGCTGGAAATCTTGCCGCGTCCAAATAGAACCAGAACAACGACAGCGATCAGTAGAAGACCGGGAAGACCAATATTGTTAAGCATCTTTTTCTCCTTTGTCGGGTCATACGCCCGGCGTGGGTTAATTCATCTGCAATGACAGATAGGGCCGCTTGCAGCGCTTGGAAAGCGTGAAATGGCGATTTCGGCCCAACCAACACCCTTTTTCACAAGGGTTTTTGTGTATTTGTGACAAAAACTTGTCAGTTGACAGAAAATTGACAAAACTACCCCCGAATCGAAGGGAAATCATATGCGCCGTGCAGATCGACTGATGCAGCTAGTCCAGATCTTGCGCGATGGCACACTTCACCGCGCCACCGATCTGGCCCGCGCGACTGATGTGTCGTTGCGCACAATCTACCGTGACATGGAAACTCTCGCCGCGTCTGGCGTGCCGATCGAAGGCGAACGCGGCATTGGTTACCGCGTCACCGCAGCCATCACCCTGCCCCCGCTCAACCTGACTATGACCGAAATGGAAGCATTGCATATTGGCTTAAGTGCCGTCGCCCATGGCGAAGACGCTGAACTTTCTGCCGCAGCCACAGCGCTGACAGCAAAACTGGATGCCGTGATGCCCGAAGACCGCAGCCGCGCACCCCAAGGCTATGGATTTGCAATCTATCCGTTTGCTGATGCGGCCCGCGGTTTTCAGCATCTTCCCAGCCTACGCCAAGCGGTTCGCACGCGCCAAAAGCTAGAAGTGGTCCTGAATGGGGCCAAACGCACAGTGCGGCCGCTCCAATTGGATTATTGGGGCCGCCTTTGGACCTGCGTGGTTTGGTGCGAAACAGTGCAAGGGTTTGAAGAAATCCGCGTGGACCAGATCACCAGCCTGCGCATTCTGCCCAGTTTGTTCGTCGACGAGGCAGGCAAGTCATTGCGCGACTTTCACCGTCTACGCCAAGCGTCCGAGAGTTAAAGCCAGTCTTGAACCGCAATCTGAGGCCGGAAATACGCAACCATACGCAAGTCACCCTCAATTGCGGGGTCCCAAGGCGCCACGCCGTGCAAAAGATGTCGGTCGACTAAGATCGCCTGACCGGGCTCGGCAATCAGCGGAACCCGCTGACAGGTTTCAAATACCGTACGACGGGCCGTTTGATAGACCTCTGTCACATCCAGATCGCCCCACTCCGACGGATGATGTCCCGCATAAGCACGCTGAAAGGCAGCACGCATTACCAAATGACTGCCTTGCCACACAACCAACGGGCTGGCAGCCACATCATTCAAAGGTAGGCCTACGATAAACCCATGCGGTTCGCGCAAATGACGCCGCTTTTGCGCCCCTTCGGGCAGCAACCCATCAACGTGCGCCGCATCACGATTGCGCCGAAACCTATGTGCGGCATCGCTTTCCGCTGCGTCTTGCCGGGGATAGCCTTGGAAAACGACCGAGAGTTGCGCCGCGTGCCACGTTGGAGGTGCCTTCACATGCTGCAACCATTCACCTGCAAGCGGAACGCTTGCAATGCTGCCATCAGACGCATTCGGCAACGCGTCGACACCGACAAACCACGTGCGGCCATGACGACGTTCACCGTCACCGCGCAAGACATCACAGCCGACGCCGTGCGCCGCCCTTGCCCACTCTGCCACATGCGGATCATGCGCGAAAACCACATAGCCATCACGCTGCAGCGCCTCTGCTACCATCCAAGCGCCTTGCGCAGCATGTTAAGGGCAACAAGGATCAGAAACCCGCCAAACAGCCGTTTCAGCGGTCCAGGGTTCATGCGGTGCGCCAGTGCCGCACCCCAAGGGGCCGTGATGATTGTCATCGACACAATCAAACCAAACGCGAGAAAATTCACCGCACCAACCGTGAATGGCGGTGCAACCGCGATATCAACAAACAAAAAGCCTATGACTGAAGGGACAGCAATTATTACACCAAACCCAGCAGCTGTGGCGACCGCGCGGTGAATTGGGACGCCAAACAAGGTCATCGTCGGCACGCCAAACGATCCGCCACCAATCCCCATCAATACCGATAAGAAGCCAAGGATCGGGGACAGAATGCCGCGCAGAATTCCACCCGGCATCTGGGGACCCAGTCGCCACTCTGCGCTGCCGAATGCCATGTAGAGGCCTACGCAAATCGCAAGCCCGCCAAAAATCGCCTGCAGAACGTCAGACCGCAGCGATGAAGCAACCGCAACACCCAAAGCCGCACCAATCACGATGCCAATGGCCCAAGTCTTGAGGATATCCCAATCAACCGCGCCCTTTTTATTGTGCGCAAAGACCGACCGCAGAGAGGTCACAATTATCGTCGCAAGCGACGTTCCCAAACAAATCTGCATCAACTGCGGGCTGTCATAACCCAATGCGCTGAAGGCGTAGAAAAACGCAGGCACCAGTATGATACCACCACCAACGCCCAACAGACCGGCAAGCACCCCCGCAAAAGCACCCAAAACCAATAAGATGCCTGCAGTTGTCGCAAGCAGCATCACGTCATCCATGTTTCATTCCTTAAGCGGCAAGCCGCGTTACGTGATCTAGGGCTGCCAACACAACGTCAGGTCCGGCCCCATCCGTATGAACGTTTTCGGACAGATGCCTTCGCCAGCCACGCGCACCAGGTCGACCTTGGAAAAGGCCCATCATATGTCGCGTGACCTGCCCCAAGCGTCCGCCCTGTGCAAGATGATCAGCAATATAGGGCAACATCAGATGCACGACCTCTTCGGCACTGCGGGATGTGGTACCGCCGAATATCCGCCTGTCGGCATCCAGCAGGACTTGCGCAGGCGTATGATAGGCCGCGCGGCCGATCATCACCCCATCCATGCCACGCTCAAGAAAGTCCTCGACTGCATCAAGGCTTTCAATACCACCATTCACGGATAGATGAAGATGGGGAAATAACCCTTTCATTTCCATAACTAAATCATAATCCAAAGGCGGAATGTCACGGTTCTCTTTTGGGCTAAGTCCTTGCAGCCATGCTTTGCGGGCGTGCAGCGAAAACCGATCTACACCAGCCGCAGAGACAAGCGCTAGAAACTCTGGCAAAATGACCTCTGGGTCTTGTTCATCCACGCCAATCCGGCACTTTACAGTTACCGGAATATCCACCGCAGCAATCATCGCCGCGACGCACTCAGCAACAAGCTTGGGGTTTTCCATTAAGATGGCGCCGAAGCTGCCCGATTGTACACGATCCGACGGGCAACCGCAGTTCAGGTTAACCTCGGCATAGCCATAATCCGCACCAATTCGCGCGGCCTGCGCAAGCTGCGCAGGGTCAGAGCCGCCAAGTTGAAGCGCCACAGGCTGTTCAGCGGCATGAAAACCAAGCAACCGATCGCGATCGCCGTGAATAATTGCAGGTGCTGTCACCATCTCTGAATACAGCAGCACATGCTGCGACATCAGTCGATGAAAATAGCGGCAATGCCGATCGGTCCAATCCATCATAGGCGCAATAGAAAGCTTAGCGTTTTGATTTATCAGCATTTTTCGTCTATCATTAAACTGTTCCTGGCCACCGCAACTATGTCGAAATACGCACCATTTGGCCAATCAGGTGGTCCCGCTTGGGCGACTGAGTTCTCAAACCACGCCCGTAATAAGTCACATATAGGTAGAACCCAGTCCCATGCGAGACATATGATCATATTTAGGGAATTTGTCGATGAACAGCGTTGTGAGGCTGGAAAACATACTTTGATGGCTATGGCAATCTGCACCACTTTAACGTGAGTGATCTACCTTCAATTTGAATTCCGTTAACTGAATGTGAACGAATGAGGTGGCATGCTGTCCTTTTGGATAGGATGCGAGTTTTTATCCTCATTTTTTGTTGACTGCTACCATCACCGCAGATAGCCGCAACCTTGTTCACGATTGTAAAGGTAAAAAGTAATGATGAAGAAACTAATGAGTGCGCTACCTGTTTTGCTTCTCTCAACAGCCGCTATTGCAGAGCCAGCAATGCAAAGCCCAAATGAAATCACGCTAGTATTCACAAACCACGACTTAACAGTTGCGGGTGAATTCGTTGGATTTCAGGACGACGCCTACATCATCATCAAAGATGATCAGGAAATGCATGTCCCTGCAATTCTAGTGCAATGCCAAGGCGCTGCATGCGAAGTTGCCGCTACAGTTCTCGCTTTAGCCGGCTAAAGCAAAACAGCTTGACCGGTGCGCGCACTTTCTTGCGCCGCCAATCCTATTGCAATTGCCTTGGCCCCATCGGCCAAGGTGACTTCGACCTCACCTTCGCCGCGCACCACAGCGTTAAAACGTTGATGCTGATAGAACGTCGATCCGTTGTGATCGCCGGCCTCAAGCAATGTCGGATCAACCGGAATTTCAGAGACATAAGGTCCTTTGGGCGAACGCGGACTGATGATCATCTGTGGCACCGGTGGATCGCCCAGCAATTGCGGCCAAAAGCGACCTGGCCCCGGCACGAATGCTTCTATCTTGCCTTTCGGGCCAACTGCGCTGATTTCCTCTTGATACTTGGACCCTTCGGCAAACATGCAAAGTTCAAGCATCGCGCGCGCGCCTTTGGCAAAGTCCAAAATCACATAGCCGTTGTCCCAAATATCCGGCACTTCGCCGTCATAGCGCTCATCCAAATGGTTCATTGATTGGCCCGCGCTCGCCATTACCCGGATCGGTTCATCATCAAGGATTAGGCGCATCAGGTCAAAGAAATGGCAGCATTTCTCAACCAGCGTCCCACCTGTCTTGGCATTGAACCGGTTCCAATCGCCAATCTTGGGCAAGAACGGAAACCGGTGCTCGCGAATGGTCAACATTTTGACGCCACCCGTCGCCTGCTGTGCTTGGGCAACCAAGGCTGCGACAGGCGGCATATAGCGGTATTCCATCGCGACCCAAACGGGATGCGCATAGTTAGCAAACAGCTTTTCAATAACGGCTGCATCCGCAGGATCCGTATAAAGGGGCTTTTCGCACAAGATCGGCATTGGGCGCGTCTTTGCGATCTGCTGCAATTGCTGGACATGCAGATAATTGGGGCTGACGATGACCACGGCATCAAGGTTTTCAAACGCTAGGAGGTCTTCAATCGACGTCGCCACGTGTGCGTCCTGTGCTAAGGTCGCCGCTGATTCCGCAAGTTCGGTCACCGGATCGTAGACTACAGTCACCCGCCCCTTTGGCAGCAAATTGATATTCAAAATATGCTCGCGCGCCATCATACCGCAGCCAATCAGGCCATAATTTACCGTATCCACGTCGTTCAACCTTTTCCCATCCGAGAGATGTAAACAGCGCGCTTGGCATCATACCAAGTGCGCGAAAATTCTGCTGGTTCTTTGGCGGCGGTCCAGCTGACCCGCTCGATATAGCCTGCCATTTCACCAGATTTCAGATGAAACGCGTCCGGTGTCCAGTCTGGCAATGCAGCAAGGCCAATCCGATCTTCGACCGACGCAATCACCAAACCCAACTCATGCCGGTAAAAGTGATAAAGTGAATCCGACAAGTCACTGACCGCAATTTCGGCGGGCTGCGCACCGTCAAGCCAGATTTCTTCGAGCGCTACTTGGACACCATCCAACGACCGCAACCGAATGATACGGTGCCCCTCGCGATGTCCGCCCAACTGCGCAAACGCTTCCGGCTTGGGTAAGCGGTCCACTGCAAGCACTTCTGCGGTCGGCAAACCGCCACCCTTTAATAGCTCCAACCGAAAGAACGCATAAACCGAATCCACGGCAGGTCGGTGGCGCACATAATTGCCCGACCCCTGCACACGATCCAGCAAACCCTTCGCTTCCACATCCGCCAGCGCCTTGCGCAATGTGCCCACTGCAACGCCTAGATCATCCGCCATGTCACGTTCCGGCGGAAGCCGCGCACCATCGGTCAAATGGCCTGCCGCGATCTCGCGGATGAGCATTTCACTCAGTTGGATAAACTTTGGCAGAGCAGAGGTTTTCGCCATGGCGGCCCCTCCTCCGGTGCACACATGAAAATTGATACACTATTGTTTCACAGAATTTTGCATGCTAGGCAAGTCCAAAGACAATCTTCTGGGGAGGAGAATCAATGACCATCGTTCCAGTCACAAGCGCCGATCTTGACGCGGCTGAGGTCTCTTGGTTTTCGGCACTCTGCTCTGATGACTATCAGTTTCTTGGTGTGCCAGACGGCGATTTGCGGTCTTCGTGGGAACACTGCCGCGACATCGCATTAACCGCGGAAAAGCAGGGCTTTCGTAACATTCTTGCCCCATCATCCTATCAAGTCGGCCAAGACACCTTGTCATATGTCGCGGGCATGGCGCCGCTGACCGAAAAGATCAATTTTCTGGCTGCAATTCGCTGCGGCGAAGTACAGCCAATCATGCTGGCACGCACCATCGCAACCCTTGATCACATGCTGAAAGGGCGCCTTACGCTGAACGTCATTAGCTCTGACTTCCCGGGCGAAGTCGCTGAAAGCAGTTACCGCTACAAACGGTCCCACGAAGTTGTTGAAATCCTGCGCAAATGCTGGACCCAAGACGAGGTCAGCTATGACGGCGACATCTACCAGATTTCCAAACTAAGCACCGATCCAGCGCGGCCTTACCAGCAAAACGGTGGGCCACTTCTGTATTTCGGCGGCTACTCACCTGCAGCACTGGAACTTTGCGGTGCGCAATGTGACGTTTATCTGATGTGGCCAGAACCGATGGCACAGTTGGAACAGCGCATGAAAGACGTGCATGCGCGTGCAGCCGCACACAACCGCACTCTGGACTACGGCCTGCGCGTCCACATGATCGTGCGCGACACCGAACAAGAAGCCAAAGAATACGCAGACTACATTGCCTCAAAACTGGACGATGAATATGGCAAGATGATCCGCGACCGCGCCCATGACAGCATTTCACTGGGTGTTTCACACCAAGCAAAAGCGCGCGAATTGGCTGATAAATTCGGCTATGCCGAACCTGGTCTTTGGACGGGTGTCGGGCGCGCGCGGTCCGGTTGCGGGGCGGCCTTGGTCGGATCTACCGATCAAGTCATGTCCAAAATCGAGGCCTATCAAAAGATGGGTATCCGTGCTTTCATCTTCTCAGGCTACCCGCATATTGAAGAGGCCGAACACTTCGGCAGCCGCGTTATGCCACATCTGAAAACCTGCTCATTGCCCCACGCTTACGGGCGTGTGCCATCTGAGACACCAGCAACACCACTCGGGACAGGACCACGCCGTTGAACCGCATCAAAATTACAAACGACCTTTCTTTTAGCCGCATCGTCTATGGCATGTGGCGACTGAGCGATGACAGCGACACCTCTGTCACCCATGTCCAAGCCAAAATCGAAGCCTGCCTTGCGCAAGGCATCACAACAATGGACCAAGCCGACATTTACGGCGGCTACGAGGCAGAAGAAGTGCTGGGTCACGCACTCAAAGTGGCTCCTGCCCTGAAAGACCAGATCGAGATCGTGACAAAATGCGATATCGTGGCCCCCGCAGGGCGCTACAGCGATGCGCGCGTGAAATACTATGACACAAGCCGCAGTCATATTCTGGCCTCTGTCGATCATTCGCTGCGCCTGATGAACATTGATAAGATCGACACGCTCTTGGTGCACCGTCCCGACCCGATGATGAACCACCATGAGACGGGTGCAGCGCTTGACGAACTCGTAGCAAGCGGCAAAGTCCGCAGCGTTGGCGTGTCCAACTTCAAACTGCACGACTGGACACTGCTACAGTCGGCGATGAAAACCCCACTGATCACCAACCAAATCGAGGTGTCATTGGCGGCGCATCAAAGTTTCACCAACGGCGACGTGGCGTATCTTCAAGAACGCAATGTCCCGATCATGGCATGGTCACCGCTTGGCGGCGGTGCGCTGATGACTGGCACGGGTGCCGTCCAAGACGCGCTTGCAGCAGTCGCAAACGCCAATGGTGTCGACAATAGCGCTGTTGCGGTGGCGTGGCTCTTGGCGCATCCTGCCAACATTATGCCTGTCATGGGAACGAACAATATCAATCGTATCAAAGCACTATCCGACGCTTTGAAAGTTAAGATGGACCGCGAAACGTGGTTCGAACTCTACACAGCCGCACTCGGCACAGAGGTACCATAATGGACGCAGGCACAATCGCGACATTCGACCCAAGCACCGATGCAGGCAGCTTTCGCGGCGCACTTGGCACATTTGTGACCGGCGTGACCGTGATCACAACTGACAGCCCCGAAGGCCCAGTAGCCATTGTCGCAAACAGCTTTGCTAGCGTGTCGCTCGATCCGCCTTTGGTTCTGTGGTCGCCCGCCAAATCATCCAAGCGGTTCGAACATTTCGCCGGCTCACGCCGCTTTGCCATTCATGTTTTGGCAGCTGACCAGCGCGACATCTGCGCGGCAATTATCCAATCCAAAACCGCAATCAATGATGTGCCAACACATCTTTCACATTGCGGCATGCCAATCATTGATGGGGCATTGGCCACTTTTGAATGCAATCTCGAGGCCACCCACGACGCTGGTGATCACGTGATTGTCGTCGGAAAGGTCACCAAAGCCCAGCATGTTGGCGGCGATCCACTTGTCTTCCACGGGGGGAAATACGGGGAATTCAACGCGACCTAACAACCTTCTTCCGAGTATAAATATCCCGGGGAAATTGTCCGAAACGGACAAGGGGGCAGCGCCCCAAAACGCGCAACAAGGGCAAAACGCCCATTCATAAGCAGGGGAGGAGCCGATGTCGGTCCTGTTTGGCCTTTTATGGCCACTAGAACGGTTTAACACCGCGATTCTTGCCATTGGCCGGATTATCGCAGTGATCGCACTCGCCATCATGGTCACTTTGATCCTGGGGCAAGTTTTCTTCCGGTATGTGCTGTCAGACGCGCCCAACTGGACAGAAGAAGGGGCACGCTTTGGCATGCTTTGGATGACTGGCCTGATGGCGCCGTTGGCGTTTCGCATGGGTGGTTTCGTATCAATCGATATGCTTGAACGTGCCCTACCCCGTCTCGTGTCCGGCATTCTGACGCTTCTTTTGCTCAGCATTATGATGTGGGTGCTTCTCATTGCGTGGGAACGCGGTTTGAACAACCATGTTGATACGATTTCGGGGCGTGGCTGTTCATCCTCTTTGCGCTGGCCGTTTGGGTTTGAATTTGGAAAATGCGGCGAAAAATTCCAAAACAATTACCAATATGCTTCGCTTTGGGTTGGTGTGAATTTGCTTATCTTGGTGAATGCAGAGCTGATCATCCGCCAACTCATTAAGCTTCTGGGCCAAGGCGACCGTCTTAAGGCGCTTGCCCCCGATGACTTTCAAGGAGCAGACTAATGTTATTATGGTTCCTTCCACTGTTCCTACTGCTGATTATGATCGGCTTGCCCGTTGTGTTTGCGCTGCTGGCATCACCCTTCGCGATGATCATGCTCGAAGGCGACAATCGCAATGTTGTCGCGGGGCTTTACCGTAACCTTTACAACGGAATGGACAGCTTTCCTTTGATGGCGCTGCCGTTCTTCATGTTAGCAGGCGAGGTTATGAACCGCGGCGGGATCACCCTGCGGTTGGTTGAATTCGCCCAAGCGTTCATGGGTCACCTGCGTGGGGGTCTTGCGCATGTGAACATCTTGTCATCCATGTTGTTCGCGGGTCTGTCCGGCTCTGCGGTGGCAGACACCTCTGCCATCGGATCTACGATGATCCCCGCGATGGAAAAGAACGGTTATACCCGCAAATTCGCGGCTGCAATTACTGCGGCGTCGTCCGTCATCGGACCGATCATTCCGCCGTCAGGCATCATGATCATCTACGCCTATGTGATGGGCGAAAGCGTCGCGTCGCTGTTTCTTGCAGGCATCGTGCCAGGCATCATGGTTGGTGTGGGCCTGATGGTCATGGTCCGGCTGATGGCCGACCGCTATGACCTGCCCAAGGCAGAACGGATCGTCACCAAAAACCAGACAATCACACCCGTCGAATACTGGGTCAGCTTTGCGCTCATCCGGATCAATGTCGCGGGTATTCTGATGGCAATCTACAGCGGGCTGTCGACATTCGTCGGCCTCGCGTCGATCAACGAGGCAGGCGACAAAGTCCACAACTTGAGCCTTTGGATTGTGTTTGCAGCCCTTTTGGCCGCATCTCACTTTATGCTGATGAGCTACCGCACCAAAGTCAGCCATGATTTCCGCATGGTCTGCAAAAAGGCCGTGGCCCCGCTGCAAACCCCAATCATCATCTTGGGCGGTATCTTGGTTGGTGTGTTCACCCCGACCGAAGCCTCAGCAGTTGCCGTGGCCTACGCGTTGATCGTCAGCTTCTTTGTGCTGCGTTCGATGAAGCTGAAAGACTTGGGCGAAGTTCTAACACGTTCAGCCCTCGCCACCTCTGCCGTCCTACTGTTAGTCGGCGCAGCGGTCGCTTTCAAAACCGTGGTTAGCCTAAGTTATGCGCCACAAATCTTATCCGACTACATACTGTCGTTGTCGGAAAACCCGCTGATCTTGCTGTTCTTGATCAACATCCTGCTGTTCGTCGTGGGTATGTTCCTGGATGCAGGTCCCGCGATCATTATCTTGGGGCCAATCCTTGGGCCAATCTTTGTGGACCTCGGCGTGCATCCCGTACACTTTGCGATCATCATGAGCGTCAACCTCACCGTGGGGCTGGCAACACCCCCCATGGGGCTTGTGTTATTCGTGGCCAGTACGGTCTCTGGCGAAAAGGTTGAAACCATCGCCAAAGCCATTCTGCCATTCCTCGCGGTGGAAATTTTTGTGATCTTCCTGATCACCTATATCCCCGCCATTTCCATGACAGTGCCGTATCTGACGGGTTTCTTGGGCTGTGCCCCGGAAATTGGTTTCAGCGCTTGCATTAGCCCAGTACCGGGCATCAACTAACGACCATCAAGACTACTAAGGGAGAGACTATTAATGAAAAACCTAACAAAAATCGCGGCAACCGCCGCACTGCTGGCGACACCGTTCGCGGCCTTCGCTGACGGCCACACGGAATTCACAATCCGTGCGACTGCCAACTCAAACGAGAACGACGAAGACTATGACGGTCTTGTTGTATTCAAGAACTATGTCGAAGCTGCCTCCAACGGCCGCGTCGCGGTAGAACTGTTCATCGGCACGCAGCTATGTGCAACTGGTGCAGAATGCCTTGAAGGCGTGTCTGAAGGTTCCATCGACGTTTACATTTCCACATCTGGCGGTGCTGCTGGCATCTTCCCATATGTGCAAGTTCTTGACCTGCCCTATCTGATGGCCAGCGACCGCGTCGCTGAGGCCGTTCTGTCCGGTGATTTCGTGCGCACATTGCGCGCCAAAGCCCTTGCAGACAGCGGCGACACTATTCGTCTGATGACTGTCGGCAACACTGGCGGCTGGCGCAACTTCGCCAACACCGAACGCCGCGTTCAGGGCCCAGACGATATGGCTGGCCTGAAACTGCGTACGGTTGTGGCTGATCTGCCAGTGCAATTGGTCGAATCCATGGGCGCTTCTGCGACACCGATCCCGTGGCCAGAGCTGTTCACATCGCTGCAAACCGGCGTTGTTGAAGGCACTGCCAACGGCATCACCGACATCATGGGCATGAAGTTCCCAGATGCGGGCCTGCAGTACATGACACTGGACGGGCATTCCTACATGGGTGCTATGTGGTGGATGAACAACGACAACTTCCTCGCGATGCCGACGGACCTGCGCCGCGTTGTTGTCGATGGATTCTCTGCACTTCAGCAGGCGACATTCGCGTCACCAAAGCGTAAATCAATCGAAGCCTACGAGGCCTTTGTTGAAGGTGGTGGCGATATCTACGTCCCATCCCCAGAAGAAAAAGCCGCATTCGCTGCAGCAGCAGAGCCTGTGAACGCATGGTTCCGCGAAAACGTCGATGGCGGCGGTGAAATGTTGGACGCGCTTCTGGCCGCAACTGCTGAAGTTGAAGCCGAACTTGAAGGCGCTTACGCAAGCGACCTTAACTAAGCGACTGACACATTAAGACTTAAGGGCCGTTCAACTGAGCGGCCCTTTTCATTTGCTTTGAACACTGGGGGATATCGCTGCCGTGTCGGCATTTCTGACCTACTTCGTACTCTCGATTAGCAGGTTTACAAATTCTAGCTCAGTTCACTTTTCGGTTTTCAGGAAATAGCTCATTTTTCGTTGCTATAAATGCGCAAGGACACCCTCACCGAAACGGATACATCCACACCCTGTAGTCGTCGACCAACACTTCTGCCCGCGCGCGTTCATTTTCAGTTAGCCTTGGCGTAACTAACTCCAAACTATCCAACGCATCAGGGTCGCCCCCTATTGCCGATAAGGCATACCAAAGATACGCTCTGACCATATCAGGGGCCGGAATGCCGCGCCCCACCTCATAATACCACCCCAAGCCTGATTGCGCCCCCGGATGCCCCTTCAAAGACGCCCGCAAATACCAATCGAAGGCCCGTTCGTAGTCGCGCGGGACGCCAAGCCCCAGCGCGTACATCACACCGATCAGTTCTTCGGCTTCGGCATTGCCGGACCGTGCGTAGACTTCGAACAGCGCACGAGCGTCGGTGTACGCGCCCGCCTCCATCAAATCGCGCGCTTCTTCCATGTCGGCACTGACAGGGGCTGCCCAGAAAAGCAGTGCCAGACAAAAGGCATACGTTTTGCCGATGTTTTGCATACCGCTGTTTTCCTTGTCCTTGGGGGTGCAAATCTGGCCACAGCACAGATCATCACCCAAGATGATTACATCCCCGTTGATGCGGATCAAGCCCGCATCGGACAGTTGCTTTTCTACGATAAGATACTATCGGGAAACAAAAACATCTCTTGCGGGACCTGTCATAACCACGATCGCGCGGGCGGCGACGGCCTATCGCTTGGCATCGGCGAAGGCGGGGTTGGCGTCGGCCCTGACCGCACTGCGGGCACAGGCCCTGATGCTATCCGCAAACGCATCCCACGCAATGCTCCAAGCCTTTGGAATTTAGGTCATAATTCAATTGACGTGCTGTTCCATGATGGGCGGCTGACGCGTTCTGACACCTACGGAAATGGCTTTGACAGCCCCGCAGAAGAATGGCTGCCGCAAGGCCTAGATACCCTTGTCGCGGCCCAAGCACTTTTCCCGCTGACCGCCCAATTCGAAATGGCCGGAAATCCCCGCGAAAACGAAATTGCGGGGGCAACGCATGACCGGATTGACATCGCCTGGCCGATCATCGCCAAACGGGTGCGCACGATCCCTGCATATGGCGAGATGTTTGTGCAAGCCTTTGATCATGTTGAAGAACCCAGTGATGTGAGCATTGTCGAAATTGGCAACGCAATTAGTGCGTTCATCATCAGCGAATGGCAATCCTACGACAGCCCCTACGATCAATGGGTCACGGGCACGCCCTTGCCCGAGGACGCCGAGCGTGGCCGTCAACTTTTCTTTAACAATCGTTGTGCATCATGCCACGCAGGACCGTTGTTCACGGACCAGCAATTCCACGCGCTTGGCCTGCCCGCATTCGGGCCAGGGCGTACACGGCAATGGGATCAAATTTCGCGCGACTTAGGACGCATGGCTGAAACGAATTTACTGGAGGACGCATATAAATTTAGAACGCCGTCCTTGCGCAACGTAGCGCTGACAGCACCTTACGGCCACAATGGCGCCTACCCATCGCTCGCGGCAATGATCCGTCATCATGCAAACCCCGCTGGAAGCGCGGCGGCATGGACGACTGATATGGCGAACCTGCCTGATGTCCCATGGTTAGCTGCGGCTGATTTTGCGATCCGTGAAGATAGCGCTGAAATGGCGCGACAGGCTGGCGTCAATGATTTGCCCGCCATCACCTTGAGCGACCATGATGTGACAGATCTGGTGGCGTTCTTGCAAGCTTTAACAGGTGAAACTGCCCTCACCCGGCCAATGGGACCCCCCAAAACCGTGCCAAGTGGCTTGCCCGTCGACTAGCCAGCCTCGCTTTGGTCAAACTACTTTGGGCCGTTGTATCAGCCTCGACGGATCATCACGCCCAGATCAGCAACATTCGTTCCCGTGGCATCCGTCATCAAAAGATCACCGGCCTGCGCAAGGGCCGCGTAACTGTCGTTATTCGCCAATAGCGCCTCAAAATCAGCGATCTTTGACAGGGTCATATGATCAACCACGCCGCCCGCAGCATCGGTAGGCCCATCGCGCCCGTCGCTTCCGCCTTGCAAACAAACCCAGTCGGTCCAACCGCGCTTGGCGGCTTCTTGTGCTATCCTTAACGCCAACTCTTGGTTGCGCCCACCACGACCATCACCTTTTAAAACAACGGTCGTTTCACCACCCCAAACAGTGAGACCCAACCTTGCATTGTCACAAATGACACGGGCAGCATCGACAACATCCCCTTCGATTGGCATTGCGATAACATGCACCTCACCCGCCTTGGCGGCCATTGCTGCAACGCTTTTCTCATTCGATCCAACAAGGATGTTTACGGCCTCGGGCAGT
>CBDTVI010000012.1:0-25598 GCA_965364065.1 uncultured Yoonia sp.
AGAGATCGCGGCGTTGGTCGCACAGGATTTGGTCGCAATGGGCGCACGTGGCCGCGCATGGGTGGCGCAAGATTTTGCGTCCCAGTCCATGATTGATGCTTTTGCAGCACTTTACCAAGACCTCGCGGCCCCCGCGAAAGCGCAGGTGTTCGCATGACCACGCGCATCGATGTCACAGCCAATAGAAGCACGCGCAGTTGGAGCAATCGGGAAATGCTTTTGCGGATTGTGTGGGCCGTAGCTTGGCCGCTTTTCCGGTTTAGCCCGCGCCCGCTTTGGGGGTGGCGATGTGCGATGCTGCGCGTGTTCGGTGCAAGGATAGGTGCGCAAGTTCATGTGTATCCGACAGCACAGATCACAATGCCTTGGCATCTGCGGATTGGTGATCAGACGGCCATCGGAGATCGCGTAATCCTGTATGCACTGGGGCCGGTTCACATCGGCGCGCGGGTGACGGTTTCGCAAAACGCGCATTTGTGTGCGGGCACCCACGACCGGTCGCGCACCGCCCGCCCGCTGGTCAAAGCGCCCATTTTCGTTGGTGATGATGCGTGGATTTGCGCTGATGCTTTTGTGGGCCCAAATGTCACGATCGGGGCGGGCGCTGTGCTTGGTGCGCGTGCTGTCGCGATGCGCGATCTGCAGATTGGCGCCGTGGGCATCGGCAATCCAATGCAAGTGCGGGCCGCGACATGACGGCGCTGACAGCCATCATTCTGACCAAGAACGAAGCACGCCATATCGAACGTGCAATTGCGTCGGTCAAGGCGGTGGCGACGGACATTCTCGTGGTCGACAGTGGATCAACTGACGACACTGTCGCGCGGGCCACGCAGGCGGGCGCGCGGGTTCTGGACCACGCTTGGACGAACTATGCGACGCAGTTCAATTGGGCACTTGATCAGATCAGAGGGCAGGCGGGCTGGGTGCTGCGCCTTGATGCAGATGAAATCGTCACGCCGGAATTGCGTGCTGAAATCCAATCAGGCTTGCCCGATGTGGCAGGCATCACTGTGGGGCGCAGCATGTGTTTCATGGGGCAACCTGTCAGGCATGGCGGGGTGTTTCCAATCCGTGTCCTGCGGCTTTTTCGCAATGGCTTGGGCCGCTGCGAGACACGGTGGATGGACGAACATATCATCGTAGACGGAGCGTTGGCAGCGTTCGCGGGGCAGATAATTGATGATAATCGCAGTTCGCTGGATTGGTGGACGGCCAAGCACAACACCTACGCCAGCCGCGAAGTCATCGACATTCTGAATCAAGAGCTTGGCTTCTTGCCGCAAGATGTACTTGTCGCCAAAGACACGGGCAGGCAGGCGGCGGTCAAACGTTGGATCAAGGAAAACCTTTACGCACGCTTGCCACTTGGTGCGCGCGCAGGCGTGTATTTTCTTTATCGCTATCTGCTGCGCGGCGGGTTTCTGGATGGCCGGCAAGCGCGCGCTTTTCATGTCCTGCAAGGGTTTTGGTACCGCTATCTCGTGGATGCAAAACTTGCCGAAGTCCGCCGCCATATCTCCCAAACAGGCGCTGATCCGGTCACAGCCATTGCCGATATTCTAAATGTGAATGTCCGCATGCCACCCATCCCAAAGCAGGAGCAGGTCGTATGAAATTATCCATTGTCACAGCTGTTATGAACGGGCGCGCGACCTTGCCGGACATGCTGGAAAGCTTGCGCAGCCAGTCCCATAAAAAGATCGAACACGTCGTTCAGGATGGGGGCTCGACTGACGGGACATTGGCATATTTGCACCGCGAAGGTTTAGCGGGAATGCGGCTTAGGACGCGGGCTGACACAGGTATCTACGACGCCATCAACCAAGGCATCGCGCGCGCGACGGGTGATGTCATCGGGTTGTTGCATGCCGATGATCGCCTAGCAGATCCCGACGTCTTGGCAGCCGTGGCCGACGCAATGCAGGACCCTGCAATTGATGGCGTCTACGGTGATTTGCAGTATGTGGCCCGCGACGATGCGACCCGCGTGATCCGCCATTGGAACGCAGGGCCCTATGTGGCGGCCAAACTGCGGCGTGGCTGGATGCCACCGCACCCGACGCTTTATTTGCGTAGATCGGTCTTTGCGCGCGCCGGACTTTATGACACCAGCTTTCGTATTTCCGGCGACTATGATGGCATGTTGCGGTTTCTAACCACGGGCAAAGTGCGTCTGGGGTATATCCCCAAAGTCATGGTGCAGATGAAGATGGGCGGTATCAGCAACCGATCATTCGCGCATATGATCCGCAAAAGTCGCGAGGATTACCGCGCGATCCGGCGTCACAACGTCGGAGGTATCGGGACACTAGTTGCCAAAAATGTCTCGAAACTGGCGCAGTTCAGGGCGGGTTCCTAAGTGTAGAAATACTTTGTTAGCTGATAAAAGATTGGTGCCGCAAAAATTACGCTGTCCAATTGATCAACAAATCCGCCTTGGCCGGGGATGAGGTGTGACCAATCTTTGACACCGCGGTCACGCTTGATCGCGGCGACGACGATGTTACCGAACATCCCCACAAGTGATGCGACACCAGCCATCAAGGCGGCACCAACGACCCCAAAGGGTGTAATCCAGCTTAGCAATGCGCCAATGACCGCCGCACTTAAGACACCGCAGGCCAAGCCCTCCCAGGTTTTCGGCGATAGGCCGGGGGCGATTTTATGTCGCCCGATCCGGCGCCCGAAAAAGAAATCCAGAAGGTCGCCGAACTGGACGACCATCACAAGAAATGCGATCAAAAGCAGCGATCTGTCTCCATAGCCCACGATGTCGAGTGACATCAGGGCGGGGACGTGGCTGACGCAAAATACCGCGATCATAAGGGCCCATTGGGTCTCTGCGACCCGCACCAGAAAGCGGTCAGGATTGCCGCGCAAGGCAGATACCATCGGCAGCATCAAGAACGCGTAAACGGGAATGAAGACAGTGAATAGGCCAGTCCAGCCAAGCCCGACAAAGACGTATTGCAATGGCAGAACCGCGAAGAATGCCAGCGCCAATGACAGGTGATCGGCTTGGGCTTTTGTGGTTAACGTCAAGAACTCGCGCAGGGCGGCAAAGGACGCGAAAGCAAACAGCGTCATGATCCCGGGTTTACCCAAAAGCAGCGCTACCCCAATAAATGCAACCATGCCCCACCAGCTTTGGACGCGGGTCATATAGGTATCAAGCATCGGGTTTGCTTCATGCACCGGTTGGCGCGCGCGCAGGACTTCACCTAACACTGTCAGCGCAATTAAAATGCCAAAACTGCCGAAGGCTAGCAGCAGGATATCATTGGTGGTGTCGTTCATTTGCGCACCTCTGGCCGCTGGGCCAACAGCGCGTCCGAAGCGCGCTTGAGAAAGTCATCCTTGCTTTCACCGTCTTGCACATGGATCGGTTCACCGAATGTGACGGTGCAAATTAGGGGCAGAGGGATGATCTCGCCCTTGGGCATAATCTCGGTCAGGTTGGCGACCCATGTGGGGACCAGATCGACCTGCGGGCGGGCCACGCCCATGTTGTAAAGCCCCGCTTTGAACGGCAACAGCGGATCGTCCGTCATGTTGCGATTGCCTTCGGGAAAGATGATCAAGGACGACCCTTCGTCGAGGGCGGCAATGATCTTATCCATGGGTTTGTCTTTCACTTCAGGGCGTCGATCGACAAGGACGCAGTTGAATACTTCTGGCCCGACAAACGCGCGCAACTTGTTTTTCAGCCAGTAATCAGCCGCCGCCACTGGGCGCACTGTCCGGCGCATCGCGGGCGGCAAGACCGACCAAATCATAGGCATGTCGGCGTTGCTTGTATGATTGGCGAAATAGACGCGTTGGCGGGGGAGCGGTTCAATTCCTTTCCAATCGGCGCGCACGGCCGTGATGGCACGGGCGAAAATGCGGATGGATTGGCCGACGATGCGGGCCGCAAACTGGCGTAAAAATTTCATAAGGATGACTTTGGCAAAGCTGCCTGCGTTTGAAAAGGAAAAAGCCCCGCCCTTGAAAAAGGGGCGGGGCCGTTGGGCGGGGGGTTAAGACGTTTCACCAACGTAATCAGACAGAAGCTTTTCGTTCTTGGCCTCTTCGATGCGGTTAACGCGGTCCTCTGACATCCGTTCTTCGAAGCGGTATTTGACAAAATTCACCAAGGCGAGCGTGAGCATCATCACCGACATTCCCCAAAAGCCCTTGGTGGCCAAAGGCACCTCTGTTGACAGCCAAAGTGAAAGTCCTAGCATTCCGTATGCTACGACGACACCGACGCCATTAATAAACATAATCAGTGAGTTGTCAGATTTATTATGATTCATTTTTCTGTTCCTTTTGGTATTTTCAAGTTTGGGTTGGTTAAGCCGTTGTCGACTTCAGGCGCGCAAGCACATCGTCAGCCGTGGTGCGTGTGGCATCGCCAAACCCGGCATCGGCCATGCGGTTGGTGATGCTGTCGCCTTGTAGATCTTGGTTGATATTGGCCAATATTTCGGCCCGTTCGAAAGGATCATCGCGGCCCAAGACACGTGCGATCAGATCTTCGGCTTCTTGGCTGGAGTTGGTGGATACGCCAGATTTTGTCATTCTCATCTGGATGTCTTGTTCGCGCTTAACTGCGCGGGCTTGGATGGCGCCTTGCTTCAGGTCGATGATCCGGCGATGTCCGGCCTCGATTGAACTGCGCAGGCGTGTCGTCTTTTGATCCAGCCGTTCCAGTGTTTCGTTGCGCATTGTCAGTTCGTTTTCCATTGTTGCAATCGCGCGAGCGGCCTCGGTCGCCATGTCTTCGCGCCCGTTGTCCAATGCCTCGGTGGCTCGTCTGGTCAGGTCCGCAATGCGTGTTTTGAGGGTGCCGTGCTGCTGTTCCTCTGCGCGCTTGCGTTGAATGAGACTGGCGAGCGTGGCCTTGGCTGCACGTAAAGCCGCGTCGCTTTCGCGTATTTTTTGATCGATCAATTCAATCGCAAAGGCATCGCGGACGCGGTCTTCGGCGCGTGCGCTTTGGCCGTTAATCATTGTGGCGAGTGTCTTAAACATGCGTTTCTCCATTTCCAATCATTTCATGAACAATGTTCATAAATTAGATTTAGTGAGACTCTCTCTCTATTGCAAGAAAAATGTGAACGATGTTCATATATTTTAGGTCGGGGCTGTCAATTGCCTTAAAACAAGGTTGATCATGCGATCTATATCGCTCGCTGGGACGCTGATGCGGGCTTCATCAAGGCCTAAAACCACGATTCCATGCACAGATGAGAACAGTGCGCGGGTCAAAAGAATGCGGTTTTCAAGCGGTTCATCGGGGAACATGACCGTAAGTGGTGCTATGATATGGGTGAATAGTTTTTCCATTTCGGCAATATACCAATCTGGTGCGGCTTGGCCTGATGGCCGCTCTACGTCAAATATCGCGCTCCAGCTTAGGTAGTTGTCCGCTGCAAAGCAGTGATAGGCCTGTCCCATGACCACCAATTGTTCGACACAATCGTCGGGTGCGTCTTCGAGTGCTGTGATGACCGCTTCGCCTAGTCTGTGAAATGTGCGTGCATTCACCGCCAATGCCAGTTCGGTCAAATCACCAAAGACATTATAGATCGCGCCGACAGCGCAACCTGCTTTTCCGGCCAGATCGCGCGCGCGCAAAGCAGAGAGACCTTCTGTAGCGATTGTCGTCTCGGCAATGTCGATTAGTTTTTCCCGCAATTCAGCGCGGCGTGTCTCGGTCTTGCTGGTCATCTGGTAGTCTCATTAGTGAACGATGTTCATCCATATGCGATCTTGCTAAATCTTGAAAGGGGGGCGGCCATCTTGATTTAATCGTTGGGCTAGCACGCGCACTACAAAGGTTTCACCGGTGCTCCACCTGCAAAGTTATTCACACCGTGGTACCCAATCGGATCTTCCTGCATTTGCAAATGTAGCCCGTCGTCAGTGTAAGGATGCGCGCGAGCAAGGTCTTCGTCGAAATCGATACCCAAGCCTGCGCCAGTTGGAACGGGGATATAGCCATCCTCGACCACAATGCTGCCCTTGATAAGGTTGTGATGAAACGGCGTTTCAATCGTTTCCGCCATCAAGATATTCGGGATCGACGCCCCAAGCTGTACGTTCGCCGCCCACTCAACCGGACCTGCATAAAGATGGGGCGCGATTTGCGCGTTGTAGACTTCGGCCAGTGCGGCGATCTTTTTGGTTTCCCAAATACCACCCGACCTGCCCAAGGCTGGTTGCAGAATTGTTGCGGCACCCGCGCGCAACACGGGCGCGAATTCAGCCTTGGTTGTCAGGCGTTCGCCGGTGGCCACGGGGATATTCACGGCACCCGCAACCTTTGCCATCTCGGCTATATTGTCGGGCGGAATGGGTTCTTCGTACCAAAGCGGGTTGTAAGCTTCGATTGCTTTGCCCAGCCGGATAGCACCCCCTGTGCTGAACTGCCCGTGGGTGCCAAACAACAAGTCGGCGCGGTCACCAACCGCCTCGCGGATAGCTTTGCAAAACGCGACTGACAGAGAGATATCATGCATCGATGGCATGTGGCCGCCACGGATTGTGTAGGGTCCGGCAGGGTCGAACTTTACGGCCGTGTAGCCTTTTTCGACCATATCGACCGCAACTTCGGCGGCCATTTCCGGGCTGGCCCAGAAATCCGGTAGCGGATGCGAAGGACGCGGATATAGATAGGTATAGGCGCGGATGCGGTCATTGGTTCGCCCGCCAATCAGCGCATGGACGGGCCGATCGCGGTCTTTGCCCAAGATGTCCCAACAGGCCATCTCCAGTCCGGACCATGCGCCGATGACGGTCAGATCAGGGCGCTGCGTAAAGCCTGCGGAATAAACGCGACGAAACATCAGTTCAATATTTTCGGGATTTTCGCCTGCCATGTGGCGCGCGAAAACGTCCTTGATCACAGCTTTCATCGCCTCTGGCCCTATCGAGGACGCATAGCATTCGCCGTAGCCCACAATCCCAGTGTCGGTCGTGACCTTAGGGATGATCCAATAGCGGCCACCCCAACCAGGTGCGGGTGGGGCCGTGACGATGATGTCGAGATCAGCGAGTTTCATTTGGTTTTCCTTAATCGAACACAATCACGTTGCGCTTGGCACTGCCGGTTTTGGTGTCAGAAATTGCCTCGTTGATCTGTTCAAGTGACCAACGGCCCGAGATCAGTTCGTCCAGTTTCAAGCGGCCCTGTTCGTACAGATCGACCATCCACGGAATGTCGCGGGCGATCACGGCGTCGCCCATTTTGGACCCCACCATGCCTTGGCCTGTGGCCGCCAACATCACCGGCTCATAGGTGGACATGGCACCAGAATGGGGCATGCCAACCATGATGACCTTGCCGCCGTTGGCAAGATATTGCGGCGCTGTGTCATAGGCTGGGATTGCACCCACGGTGACAAAAACGGCATCCGCGCCGCGCCCCATAGCAGCCTTAGCAGCCCGCCAAGGTTTGTCCGCCGTGGCAAGCACGCCGTCAGTCGCGCCAAATTCTTTTGCAATAGCGAGCTTTTCCTCGGACATGTCCACGGCGATGATCCGGCGCGCACCCGCGATGCGCGCACCTTGGATCGCGTTCAGCCCGACGCCACCCGCACCGATGACAACAACATCTTGGCCAGCACGCAGACCTGCTGCATTCACCACCGCGCCAACACCTGTGATCACACCGCAGGCAAGTAGCGATGCAGCTTCCATCCCGATGCTTTCGGACAATTTCACAACCTGACTTTGATCCACGACGACCTTCTCGGCAAAACCGCCTGTGTTCATCGCTTGAAGCAGTGGTCCGCCATTGGCATCTGTCAAAGGACCGCTGGCCATGTCGCTTTCACACGCAACTGGTTTGCCACCTGCACAAGACGGACAACTGCCGCATGCGCGGATCAGGGTGACGACGACCGGATCACCGATGGCCACGCCGCGCACGCCGTCACCTAGGGATGTGACATGCCCTGCCGCCTCGTGCCCATAAACTGCAGGCAGCGTACCGCCCCATGCCCCGTCCATAAACGAAATGTCCGAATGGCAAATGGCACATGCTTTAAGCGTGACCTCGACTTCGCCCATTTGGGGGGCCGCGAGTGTGACAGTTTCAATGGTAAGAGGCGCGCCAAATTCGCGGCAAACGGCAGCTTTTATCTGTGACATAGAAAGGGGGTCCTGAGTTGTCTTATTTGTGCCGATCCTGCGGTTTCAGGGCGGTCTATGCAAGTCAGAAGAAGACGTTATTTTTTGCGCGGCCGCTTTGGTCTTGGGGTCCGCATGAACACGATGATGCAGCCCAATGTTAGGATGGCGGACAGTAGAAATGGTGCACCGGGCAGGTAAAGGTGGTCGTGTCCTGCTGTGAAATACCAAAACGTCTGTGTCACCATCAAAGGCGCTATGATTGTCGCGACAGCGTTGATTGACGTGACGGTGCCTTGCAATTCGCCTTGCTGGCTATCGGATGCAGTGCGCGACATGATCCCCTGCAACGCAGGTCCCGCCATTGAACCAAGTGCTGTTAAAGGCGTCAGCGCCAATGCCACCCAACCGTTGGTGACGAATGCAAGTGCCACAAAGGCTACAACATCAAGGGAAAGTCCCAAAATCACGGTATTGCGTTCGCCAATCCGCCTAATGATTGGACGAATGAGCAGCCCTTGGACAATCGCGATACCGATCCCGAAAATCCCCAGTGACAGGCCGATCATGCCGGGACCCCAGTCGAAACGCTCGGCTCCGAAATAGGCCCAGACGCCGGGATAGACGAAGAACGCGATAGTATAGACGAACGTGACTAACATGAGGGGCTTGAGGCCAGGCAAACCGCCGATGTTCTTGAACGCACCCAACGGGTTTGCGCGTCGCCAATCAAATTGGCGGCGGATGCGGTCCGTCACAGTTTCGGGCAAAACATAGTACCCGAACACGGCATTCGCCGCCGCAAGAACTGCAGCTGCCCAAAACGGTGCCCGCGTCCCGTATTCTGCCAAAAGGCCGCCAAACATCGGCCCAATCACGAAGCCCATCCCGAAGGCGGCCCCTATTAATCCAAAGTTAGCCGCTTTTTCCTCGGGCTTTGAAATATCGGCCATATAGGCCGACGATGTGGACTGTGTCGCGGCGGTGATCCCGCCAATAATTCGGCCGACGATCAGCAATAAGATAGTGTGGGCCAGCGCCATCAACACATAGACGAACGCCATCACCACAAGCGAAATGATTAAAACGGGCCTGCGGCCATAGCGATCAGACAGGCCACCAACGGTAGGCCCAAACAAAAACTGCATCGCAGCAAAGATAGTCGCCAGAATCCCACCCCAAACGGCCGCAGCGCCAAGGCCTTGGCCTTCGACCTCTTGGATCAAATCGGGCATGACGGGCATGATCAAGCCAATGCCCATACTGTCCAGCATAACTGAAAAAAGGATAAAAGTGACAGCTAGACGTTTATTCATTGCAGCATGGGTAAGCTGTTCGGTTTCGTTTGCATAGGGGATGTTTCAGGCTCTGAGAAATTAGGCGAAGTGCCCAGTAGCATTCAAGAAATCTGTCAGGTGGGCTGCAAACACGTCCGGCTTTTCTGCGCATGGTAAATGCCCTGCGCGGCGGATCAGTGCGAACTGCGATCCGGGGATCAGATCAACAGTTTCGCGCACCAGATCAGCGGGCGTTGACCCATCCTCGGTTCCTGCAATGCCTAGCGTCGGGATGCGCAGACCGCTTGTGGGTGTGTAGAAATCCGTACCTGCAATGGCTGCACAAACCCCAGTATAGCCTTCAATCGGCGTGGCCTCGAACATCGCTTTCCAAGGCATCATTGCGGGTGTCGCGTAAAAATCGCGCCCGAACCAGCGCTGGATGATTTTATCTGATACGGCCACCATGCCGTTTTCGCGCACTAAATCGATGCGGTCTTTCCAAAACGCTGGATTGCCGATTTTGGCCGCTGTGTTCGACAGGACCATAGCGCGGATCAGATCGGGACGTTTGACGGCCAGACCTTGTGCGACCATGCCACCAACGGACAGCCCCACAAACATTGCGTCCTTGATATCAAACGCATCGCAGACAGCTTCGGCATCGCCAACCAATTGCCCCATCGAATAGGGCGCCTCCGGCACGTCAGACTGTCCATGCCCGCGCATATCGTAACGCAAGATGCGCAAACCTTCCGGCAGCAACGCCAAAACCGCATCCCAAAGATGCAACGTTGTCCCCAGAGAGTTGGAAAAAACCACAACTGGGCCGTCTTCAGGCCCTTCAATGCAGGCATGAATGTTGGCGCCATCAGGCCGCGAAACCATCTTTGAAAACATTACTTAGCCGTCCGACTTACCAAGAACCATATGCGCCATGATCTGCCCGTGGTCAGAGGCAAGTTTGTTATATGGTGCCTCGGGATGCGATCCGTCCGTCAGGTGATCGTTCAGGACGCTAAAGTATGCCATTTCACCGATGCTGTCCGGAAATTCAGGCAAGAAATGCCGCGACATCAGGATTTGATCGATGCTTTCGAACACACCGCCAAAGGCAGACGTATAAACCATGTCGCGCAGGGATTTTTTCACGAACAGCTTTTCAGCCGAATAAAGCCGGACCTTGTTTATCTTTTCTTGGATGATCTCGTTTTCGGTATCCGAATAGCGATCACGCTTGGTTTTGGCATCGTGGCGGCGCATCCAAGCGTAGTTTTTGAACGGTGTTTCGCCCGTCAGGATTTCCGAAGACACCGCATGTTCGCTGTCGTTGAAATCGCCCAAGACCATCACGGGGTTCCCCAGTGCCAATTCTTCCAGAACCGCTGATCGCAGCACCCAAGCTTCGGCCATGCGCCGCAGCGCTGCCCGCAATGATCCCATCGCACGTTCTGCAGGAGCATAATTCACCAGATCAGCGGCGGGCGCAAAGTCCGCGCCTTTGGGGCGGGGAAGTTCGCCCAGCTTGGATTTTAGATGGCAATTAAAGACGGTGATAACTTTGTAACCCACCGGGATGCGCGCCTTGAGGATTGGACGGCTTAGCCGTTTGACCTCGTAGGTCCCGCCATCGCTGCCGTCCAGATCGCTGAACGGCACCTGAAGTGGTTCGGGCAGATCTTGAATGATCTCGGGCGTCCCGACAAACCCATAGCGCGACAAGATCGCGACGCCGGGCCTGCGCTGACCAGCGGCACCATCAAAGCTGTTGGGGGCAAAGGCCAGTGCGGCCTTGCTATAGGGTTCGTATGCCAGTTTGCGAAAGATTGCTTTGCGGGCATAGCGCTTGGAACGGTCGGGGATCACGGCCTCATTCGCGGCCAGGCCAAGTGCGTCGGTCTCGTCGATTACGTCACGCAAGGACGCCTCGCTGAAAATTTCTTGGAAGCAGACGATATCGGCGTTCATCGTCAGTAATTGATCTGCTAGCCAAGCACGTTTCCAAGCGTGTTCTTCGACGGTGTATTCTTCAAAACGGTAGTATTCTTGCTGCGCCTCGATCAGGTTTTTGACGTTGAAACTGGCGATGGTAAATTCGGTCATTGCAGCATCTCCAGCGCTTTGGCAAAGACGGGTGCGTCGACGTTGCCGCCCGTTGCGACCGCAATCACCGTGTCGCCGGTGAATTCATTTGGGTGGAACAATACCGCCGCCAACGCCGCAGCACCGCCCGGTTCCACGACAATGCGCAATCGGTCAAAGGCCAGCGCCACCGCGTGCATGCATTCGTCCTCGGACACCACAATACCCGGGCCGCAATGTTTTAGCATGATCGGAAAGGTCAGATCGCCGGGCTGCTGCGTGATGATCGCATCACACAGTGATCCGCCGCGCCGGACATTGCTTTCGATTTTACCGCTGATCAATGAGCGGGTGACATCGTCAAATTCCTCAGGCTCGGCTGGGCGCGCGCGCAAACTGGGCGCATCTGCGGCCAAGGCCAATGCGATCCCTGATGTCAGACCGCCACCGCCGCAACACACCACGACGTCGGCGTCGGTGATGCCCAATGCGTTCATATCCTCGGCGATTTCCAGACCCGTTGTGCCTTGGCCCGCAATGACTTGCGGCTCGTCGTATGGTTTGATCAACGTGAGGCCACGTTCGGTTGACAAGCGTGCACCGATTTCGTTGCGGTCCTCGGTTTCGCGGTCGTAAAGCACCACTTCGGCCCCCAACGCGCGGGTGTTCGCGATTTTCACCGCAGGCGCATCGGACGGCATCACGATGACGGCAGGTGCGCCATGTTCGCGTGCGGCAAGGGCCACGCCTTGGGCGTGATTGCCGCTGGAAAACGCGATCACGCCAGTTTTCAGTGCGTTGTCTGAAAGTGATGAAACCGCAGACCAGCCGCCGCGAAACTTGAATGATCCAGTATGTTGCAGACATTCTGCTTTGACGAAAACGCGCCGTCCTGCGATCTCGTCCAGAAACGGCGAGGTTAAGATCGGGGTGCGCCTTGCGTGCCCTTTGATGCGCTGGGCGGCAGCGCGGATCATGTCGATGTTCATTGCATGCGTCCTAACCATTTATGCAGGACAGCCAAGGCCTCGGGTTCGTCCAAGAATGGCACATGGCCTCGGTCAGGCACATCTGCGCGGATCAAATCAGGGCGACGTCGCGCCATTTCATCTGCTGTCTCGAGGGTTAACAAATCAGAATTCGCGCCACGGATCAGCGCCAATGGTAGATCTGAGAACTCATCATAAAGCGGCCAAAGATCAGGGGCAGGCTGCGCCCCTGCGGCCAGCACGGCATCGCGCAGTTTGGGATCGTAGCGGATCACCAAACCGTCGGGCGTTTCACGGTAATGTGCCTCAACTTCGGCTCGCCAGCGGTCTATCGGCACGTTCTTGAAGTGGGTCCAAAGTTTCGCGCGGGCTCCGGCTGCTTCGGCGTAGGTTTTTTGCGCCGGATTATGCCCGATGTAGTCTTTGATGACGTCTAAACCGCTCTGTGCGATTTCGGGGCCGATATCGTTGAGCGCGACACCGATAAGGCGCTCTTTGGCGACAGCAGCGATGACCATCGCGATCAGTCCGCCGCGCGATGTGCCTAAGATGGCCGCTTTTTCCAGCCCCAGATGATCCATCAAAGACAAGACATCTGCGGCTTCTTGGGGGATGGAATAAGTTGACGGGTCGGCCCACGCGGATTGCCCGCGCCCACGGTAATCTGGCCGGATCAGGCGCACAGGAAGGTGTGGTGCCACGTGATCGAAATCATCGCCATTGCGCGTCAAACCAGCAAGCGCGATGACGGGCAGTCCTATGCCACTTTCAGAATAATAAAGCTGGCAGCCGTCATTGGCAGTGTAGTGGGGCATCAGGTGAACTCCGGAATTGTGGTCAGATCGGATAGGATGTGATCGGGTTTGGCGTAAAGTCGATCAACCGGTTCGCCTGCGCGGTTCACCCATGCGGTTTGAAAACCGTAGCCCGCAGCGCCCGCAGCATCCCAACCATTCGACGAGACGAACATAACATCGCTTGGCGTGCCGCCAAAGCGGGCGCAGACCAAGTCATAGACGCTTGCGTGGGGCTTAAAGACACCGACCTGATCAACGCTTAGAACCGCGTCCAACAAATGCCCGATGCCTGCGGATTTAACTGCGCCATCCAGCATATCTGGTGACCCGTTCGATAGGATCGCAGTGGCTACGCCGCGGTTTTTCAGCGCGGTCAACACGTCGGTGACTTCGGGAAAGGCGGCCAATTCCCAATAGAGCGCCAGCAACCGCGCACGGGTCGCTGTGTCGTCCAGACCGTGCGCTTCCATTGCCCAATCAAGCCCGTCTTGAGTGACCTGCCAGAAATCGCAGTGACGGCCAGCGACAGCGCGCAGCCATGTATATTGCAACTGCTTCAGTCGCCAATCGCGGGCAAGAGCGGGCCAAACTTTGGCCAATGCTGCGTGCGCAGGTTCTTTTGCTGCCTGCGCTGCGGCTGCGTTGACATCAAACAAGGTGCCGTAGGCGTCAAATACATATGTGCTGATCGGCATTGGGCCCTCCGGTTCATTCGGCTGTACCGTGGCACGGCCTTGCGGGCGCGAAAAGGGGCAATGCGTTTGCAAACCTGTCGCGGGACGCATAGTTTATCTGCTCTGATAATTTTTAAGAAAGTCCAACCACATGAGCGAAGCAAAAGCAGGTGACACTGTCCGGATGAATTATACGGGCACATTGAACAACGGCGAAACTTTCGACAGTTCCGAGGGGCGTGACCCGCTCGAGTTCGTTGTAGGCTCTGGCCAGATCATCGCAGGTCTGGATGCCGCGATCGGTGGCATGGCTGTCGGTGACAAAAAAGATGTGAATGTGCCATGTGCGCAAGCCTACGGTGAAACCAACCCGGACGCGCGCCAAGCAGTGCCACGCGAACAAATCCCTGCGGAAATCCCGCTAGAGGTTGGTACGCAGTTGCAGATGCAAACACCCCAAGGTCAAGTTGTGCCAGTGATTGTCGCAGAAGTCGGCGAAACCGAAGTCACATTGGACGCAAACCACCCGCTTGCGGGCCAAGACCTAAATTTCGCGATTGAGATTGTCGGGATCGACGCTGTTTAAACTGCGTCTTGGCTGCCCGGCCAGTAGGTCGGGCAGCGCTTTGAATTAAACCAGATGATCGGGCTGCGGCATGCCCAAGACGTGGAAACCACCGTCAACGCGGATAATCTCGCCTGTTGTGCAGGCACCTGCCTCTGACGCCAAATAGACCGCCGTGCCACCTACTGCCTCAAGGGTTGCGTTGGCACGCATTGGCGCGTTTTGGCCAGTGTGCTTATAGGTCTTGCGCGCACCGCCAATGGCAGCACCCGCCAATGTTTTCATCGGGCCGGGGCTGATTGCATTGACGCGGATGCCTTGCGGGCCAAGATCATTCGCGAGGTACCGCGTCGCGGATTCCAATGCAGCCTTGGCCACACCCATCACATTGTAGTACGGCGTGACGCGGTTTGACCCTTGGTACGTCAGCGTCAGCAGCGTGCCGCCGTCGGGCATCATTTGCGATGCGCGATTGGCCACATCGATGAATGAATAACAAGAAATCGCCAGTGAGTTTTTGAAATTGTCGCGGCTGGTGTTGATGAACCGGCCTGTCAATTCGTTCTTGTCGGAAAATGCGATGGCATGAACAACAAAGTCCAGTTTACCCCAACGTTCCTTAAGTGTCGCAAACGCCAGATCCATGCTCTCGTCATTAGTGACGTCTACATCGACCATAATGTCAGAGCCTACAGATTGCGCCAAAGGTGCGAGCCGCTTGCCAAATGCCTCGCCTTGATAGGTAAAGGCCAGTTCTGCGCCTGCCTCGGCCATGGCTTTGGCAATCCCCCATGCGATGGATCGCTCGTTGGCCACGCCCATAATCAAGCCGCGTTTGCCTTGCATCGAAATTGTCATGCGATCACCCTTTGAGTTTCGAAAGAAGCATAGAGCCGTTGGTGCCGCCGAACCCGAACGAGTTGGTCATGACCGTATCAAGCCCTGCATTTTCAACCAGAGTGGTCGCGATTTCCGCCGGATCAAGTGCTGGATCAAGGTTTTCCACATTGATCGACGGTGCGATGAAATCGTTTTCCAGCATCAAAAGGCAATAGACGGCCTCTTGCGCGCCGGTGGCGCCTTGGCTGTGGCCGGTCATTGATTTGGTTGAACTAATCGGCGGTGTGGTGCCCTGGCCAAAGACGCGGCGCACGGCCTCGACCTCGCCGACGTCACCGACAGGGGTCGATGTGCCATGCGCGTTGATATAGCTAATTTTGCGGTCCGCAGGCAGTGTTTTGAGCGCGCCACGCATCGCCCGCTCGCCGCCTTCACCGGATGGGGCAACCATATCGGCCCCGTCAGACGTTGCCGCAAAGCCCGTGACTTCTGCATAGATTTTAGCGCCGCGTGCTTGGGCGCCTTCCAGCGTTTCCAGTACAATAATTGCACCACCACCAGCGATCACGAAACCATCGCGGTCTGCATCGAACGCGCGGCTGGCACGGGTCGGTGTGTCGTTATACTTGGACGACATCGCACCCATCGCGTCAAAGAGGCAGGACAATGTCCAATCCAGTTCCTCGCCGCCGCCCGCAAACATAATGTCTTGCGTCCCAAGTGCGACTTGCTGTGCGGCCATGCCGATACAATGCAGGGATGTAGAACAAGCAGAGGTGATCGAAAAGTTCATGCCTTTGATTTTATAGGCAGTCGCAAGGTTCGCGCTGACGGTGGACGACATTGCCTTTGGGACCGCAAATGGTCCAATCCGCTTGGTCGCACCAGTGCTTTTGACGATCTCATGTGCGGTCAAAATGGCCGAAGTCGAAGGCCCGCCAGACCCGGCAATCAAACCCGTCATCGGGTTCACAACCTGATCTTCGTTCAATCCGGCGTCTGCAATCGCTTGGCCCATTGCAATGTGTGCGTATGCCGCACCGGGCCCCATAAAGCGCAAAGTACGCTTATCGACATGCTCTTTGATATCAATCTTCAGGGTGCCCGCGATCTGGCTGCGAAACCCGTGCTCTGCCATTTCGGCAGAGGCTTCGATCCCTGATTTTCCGGCTTTGAGCGATGCCAAAACCTCATCAGTATTATTTCCGATCGGCGATACGATCCCGAGACCTGTGACAACGACACGGCGCATGGGCACCTCTCCTTTATGTTGGACGTAGAATGTGAAGGCTTAGCTTTCGGACAAAGCGACCTTCATATCTTTCACGATGTAAATCACTTCACCGTCGGCTTCGACGATGCCGTCGGCAACACCCATCGTCAGGCGGCGGGTTTGGATGGCTTTGGTGAAATCAATTTTATAAGTCAGCTTCTTGCGGTCAGGGCGCACCATGCCGGTCAGCTTTACTTCGCCGACACCCAGCGCATAGCCGCGCCCCTGCCAGCCGCGCCAGCCAAGGTTGAAACCGGTAAGCTGCCACAATCCGTCAAGTCCAAGACAGCCGGGCATAATGGGGTTACCGGGGAAGTGGCAATCAAAGAACCACAGGTCCGGCGTGATATCAAATTCAGCAACAATATGACCTTTGCCATGCGCGCCACCATCAGCAGAGACATCCGTTATCCGGTCCATCATCAACATTGGTGGGGCGGGCAGTTGGGCATTACCTTCGCCAAACAATTCTCCGCGGGCACATTTAAGCAGGTCTTCTTTGTCGAAACTTGTGGGATAATCGGCCATGTGACTGGTCTCATTCTTGTTTACTGCACTGTGTGATCTCTAGCACTTGGTTGTTTATAAGAGCAAGTCCGCCGGCTTTTTGACCGTTTTCATTTGATCAACGCGATATTCTTCCCATATACATTACAACAGTTATCAAAACGAGCAGTCATGACCAGCATAGTAGTACAGCGTAGCGCAGATTGGTTGTCCGGCGCGGGGCTTCGCCCGACACGGCAGCGGATGACGCTGGCGTCGCTTTTAGTGGGCGACGGTCAAGATCGGCATGTGACGGCAGAAAGCTTGTTTGATGCGGCCACTGACGCCGATGAAAAAGTATCCCTTGCGACTGTTTACAACACATTGCGTGCGTTTTGTGATGTTGGGTTGATGCGCGAGATTACTGTCGATGGATCAAAAAGCTATTTTGATACCAACATGACTGATCATCCTCATTTCTATTGGGAAGACACCGCAAAGTTAACCGATGCGCCTGCCGAGCAGCTTGAGATTAGGCATTTACCTGATGCGCCTGAAGGCGCCGAGATTGCATCGGTTGATGTGGTGATCCGGTTGCGTCGTAAGTAAATTTTGTGTGGTGGATTACGATCCGCCATACCTGCTGCAAACTTTTTACCGATAATTAACCTTGCTGCCCCAACCTGTGGGGATGTCAAATTATCGCCGACTCAACGTGCCCGGTCGCACCTATTTCTTCACAGCCCGGTTGCAGGATCAGCAGTCTGATCTGTTGGTCAGCCGGATTGATGTGCTGCGCCATGCCACCCAACTTTGCATGAACCGCTGGTCGTTCAAGATCGACGCGGCTGTCATATTGCCCAATAAATTACACATGATCTGGACGTTGCCCGAAGACGATTTCGATTATTCAAAGCGCTGGCGCATGATCAAAACGGCGTTCTCGCGCCATGTGCCCGCACCAGACTATGTGCCGCCCAGCCATCAGCGACGCGCAGAAAAGGGTATTTGGCAACGCCGCTTTTGGGAACATTTGATCCGCGACGACGAAGACCTTGCAATGCACATGCATTTGATCCGCTCGGCCCCTATCCATGCGGGGCTGGCGAAGGGGCCAAGCGCATGGCCGCATTCGTCGTTCTACAAAGGGCGTAAAGGGCAAGAGAGTAGCAGAATCAAAACCATTGCCCCGGTTCCATCATCCCTAGGTCCAAAAGCTGCTGCGATGACCATTCAAACGCGACCGATTGCGGCCAATGAAAGCTATTGATCACATCGCGGCTGCCGGGATTGCGGCGCAATGCCTTTGCTGTCCGGAATGACCCGACCGCTGCGGTCAGGTTGTTATGCCAAGGGCAGGAAAACGTGTTGTATTCGGCGATATTGAAAGACCGATCAGGCAACATCTTAAGCCCCGGTTGCGCGCGAAAAAATGAAACGCGATCGTTTCGTTGGCGATCTTTGGCGATGTGGTCCTCGAACCGCCAGCGCAAGCCTCCCGCCACATCAAGCTGACGTTCAAGCGTCTCGCCTGCTGCAGTCTTACGTGCCAATGCGTAATATCCCGACTTGTCAAAACAGGCGGTTGCACGATCAACCCCATTTGGGTTTGCCGTCAGATCGCGCGCATATAGGTCCACAACGTAGGACATGACGCTACTGCGCCGTTCTTCTTGCATGAAATCAAGCATTTCGCGCACGTTGCGATGTTCGCAAAACGGGTAGTAAAGGTATTCGGCATTGTAGCAGTAGTAAAACCAGGTGTCGGGCAGCGCTTTGATCAGTGCATTGGCGATATCCGGGAGGGCGTTGTCTGCGGCCACGTCAAAGTCCACACGGTGCAGGCTTGCTCCATCCGTATCCGCAACTGCAATGTCTCCTGCGCAAAAGGCCACGACATTGCCGAACCCCAGCTTGCCTAAATGCGCCAGCGTGCTGTCCACTTCGACAGAATCCTCGATCAACAGCAGGGCAACGGGTCCTTTCGTCAGGGTCCGTTTGCTATCAGCAATGAAGGCCGCAAGGTCGGGGTAATGCATCTGATATGTTTCCGATTTGGTCTGGCACAAAATCAGCTATATTCGGTCGCATTGCAAGCAACCGCACCAATGGTTAGACAGCGCTGTAGATCCCTATACATGAGCAGTCCGAATGTCCGCGCCAAAAAAGCTATATATCAAGACTTACGGTTGTCAGATGAATGTCTACGACAGCGAACGCATGGCCGAAGCGCTGGGCGGCAAGGGATATGTCGAAACGTTGACGCCTGACGATGCGGACATGATTCTACTGAATACCTGTCATATTCGCGAAAAAGCTGCCGAGAAGGTATATTCCGAGCTAGGACGCTTTAAGGGTCTGAAGGCTGCAAATCCTGACCTCAAAATTGGTGTGGCGGGCTGCGTGGCCCAAGCCGAGGGTGAAGAGATTATCAAGCGTCAGCCGATGGTTGATCTGGTGGTAGGCCCGCAAAGCTATCACCGCTTACCTGCGATGGAAGAGGCGGTACAGGCGGGGAAAAAGGCGCTCGATACTGATTTCCCCGATGATGATAAGTTCGATACACTTAAGAAACGCTCTAAGGCAAAGCGTGGCCCGACCGCATTTTTGACGGTTCAAGAAGGCTGCGACAAATTCTGTGCGTTCTGTGTGGTGCCCTATACGCGCGGCGCTGAGGTGTCCCGCCCGTCCGACCGCGTTGTGCGCGAGGCGCAAGAACTGGTCGAGAGCGGCGTGAAAGAAATCACGCTGCTAGGCCAAAACGTTAACGCGTATCATGGCCACCCCCAAGGGTTGGCCGGCTTGATTTGGGACCTCGACAAGGTCGACGGATTGAAACGTATTCGCTTTACCACTTCCCATCCCAACGACATGGACGAGGCGCTGATCGAAGCACACGGCACGTGTGATAAGTTGATGCCGTATCTGCATTTACCTGTGCAATCTGGCTCGGACCGGATTTTGAAGGCGATGAATCGCAAGCACACCGCCGAAAGCTATCTGCGTGTGATTGAGCGTATCCGCGCGGCACGCCCTGATTTGCTACTGTCGGGGGATTTCATTGTCGGTTTCCCCGGTGAAACGGATCAAGATTTTGAAGATACACTCCAACTGGTGCGCGATGTGCATTACGGGCAGGCCTATTCGTTTAAATATTCGACCCGTCCGGGCACGCCTGCGGCTGAAAAACCGCAACTCCCCGAAGATGTTATGAACGAGCGTTTGCAGCGTTTGCAAGCTTTATTGCGCACGCAGCAGCAGGAAACACAGGCGTCGATGGTTGGCCGTGAAGTAAAGGTTCTGTTCGAAAAAGTCGGACGCGAAACAGGGCAGATGATCGGCAAGTCAGAGTATTTGCATGCCGTTTATGCTGATGCGCCTGCGGATGTGATCGGCCAAGTGCTCCGTGTGAAGATTTTGCAAGACAGCCCCAATTCGCTGAAAGGTGAGTTGTTATAGGGTCGATCGCGATCAACTTTATCCAATCAAATCCACGTCATTTTCAGCTGACGTCTTGCGCCTTGCGGGCAGAGTTGCCACGATAATCAAATATAGACTCAAAGGAGAGCTGATTGGCCACTGGTGCCCTGACCCCACCCGCTAACGCCGCCACAGAAACTCTGTTGGAATTCCCTGACAACTTTTTGTTGATAGATCTTTGCGGAGAGTATGACCGCAACCTTACCACCATTGAAGACCGCCTTGGCGTCCAAATCCTGCGGCGCGGCAATCAGCTTGTCGTGATCGGCGAAGTTGAAGCCAGCAAAGATGCCGTCCAAGTTCTTCAGTCGCTTTATAACCGACTTGAAGCAGGACGCGCTCTTGAGGCAGGTGATCTGGACCGCGAATTGCGCATGGGGCCAAACCCTGCGCACAAAGGCGATCAAATCGAATTGTTCAAAGGCGAAACGGCACGCGTCGAAATCAAAACCCGCAAAAAGCTGGTTGAACCGCGCACTGATGCGCAAAAGGCTTATGTTAAATCTCTATTCGCGAATGAATTGGCGTTTGGTATTGGCCCCGCGGGTACCGGTAAGACTTATCTGGCAGTGGCCGTTGGTGTGAACATGCTGATCAGCGGGCATGTTGATAAGATCATTCTATCGCGTCCCGCTGTCGAGGCAGGCGAAAAGCTGGGTTATTTGCCTGGCGATATGAAGGACAAAGTCGATCCTTATATGCAGCCGCTTTATGATGCGCTGAATGATTTTTTGCCGGGCAAGCAGTCTGCGAAGATGATGGAAGAAAAGGTGATCGAAATTGCACCGTTAGCCTTTATGCGCGGACGCACGTTGTCGAATGCCTTTGTCGTGTTGGACGAGGCGCAGAATGCCACAACGATGCAGATGAAGATGTTTTTGACCCGCTTGGGTCAAGGGTCGCGAATGGTGATCACAGGTGACCGCACGCAGATCGATTTGCCGCGCGGTGTGAATTCAGGCCTGTGGGATGCAGAGCGTTTGCTCAAGGATATCTCAAAGATCAGCTTTAATTACTTCACATCTAAGGACGTGGTGCGTCATCCATTGGTCGCATCAATCATTGAGGCCTATGAAAAAGACGATAAGATCTGAATGATGCAAATGGTGATTAATTCTTTGCACTCCAGAGACACTCCGTGACCGTCGATTGTATCGTTGAGGACGACCGATGGACCGACATCGACGCTTTGGCGCAGATTGCAACGGATGCTGTTTTTGAACGGCTTGGCCTTGAGCAGTCAGTCTTTGAGGTCAGTATTTTGGCCTGCGATGATGCACGCATCACGGCCTTGAACGCAGATTTTCGCGACAAGCCCACGGCGACCAATGTTCTTAGCTGGCCATCGGACGAACGGGCCGCCGCAATTGACGGCGAGATGCCTGAAGCGCCGCGGCCCGACCCCGATCCGGAGTTGGGCGATATCGCGATCGCCTATGACACTTGCGCCCGCGAGGCCAGTGAGACAGATAAAACCATGCGTGATCACACCCTTCATTTACTTGTGCATGGCACACTTCATCTGCTGGGGTTCGATCACGAGCGTGACCGCGATGCCACCCTGATGGAGGGGTTGGAAACAGAGATACTTGGCAAATTGGGCATTCGTGACCCATATAGAGTTTAGCAGGGTCATTTGACCCACATAGGTAAGGATAAAATGGGCGATACAGGCGACGGTTCTTCTAGTGCAGCGCAAAGCGCGCAAGAGGACGAAATTGAAACATCACCGGGTCTTTTTACCCGCATGCGACAGGTGTTCAGCCCACCAGCCACCGCAGAAGTTAATAACGACACGCCGTCTGACGTGATGCGCGCCGCTGGGTCCGTGCTTGGCATGCTCAATCTGCGCCGTATGCGGGTCGAGGACGTGTCGATCCCGAAACCGGACATTGTCGCGGTCAACGTCAACATCACCAAAGACGAACTGGTCGAGGTTTTCCGTGAAAGCGGCCTGACCCGATTGCCTGTTTATGACGGCACTCTCGACACACCGATTGGTATTGCGAACCTGAAAGACTTTGCATTGTTGCACGGTTTTAACGGTGACAGTCCGACTATGGATATACGCGAAATGGTGCGTCCATTGCTCTACGTCCCGCCTTCAATGCCATTGGGGGTTTTGCTGCAAAAAATGCAGGCAGAGCGTATTCATATGGCCTTGGTCATCGACGAATATGGCGGCACTGACGGTTTGGTGACGATTGAAGACGTGATCGAACAGGTCGTTGGCGAAATCGAAGACGAACATGACATCGAAGAGGCCAAAAGCTGGATTTTGGAAACGCCGGGCTGCTATTTGGCGCAGGCGCGTACAGATCTTGACGATTTTGAAGCCGAGATTGGCATGGTTCTGACCGACCCAGTAGAGATTGACGAAGAAGAGATCGACACATTGGGCGGGTTGGTTACGATGTTGGCTGGGCATTTGCCCGCCCGTGGCGAGATCATCTTGCACCCCGATGGCCCCGAATTCGAGGTGGTCGACGCTGATCCCCGCCGGATCAAGCGTTTGCGCGTACGCCTGGCCGCCGCCAAGAATGGCTGACCTGATCACGCAATTTACCCAACGCCCAAAGTGGGTCCGCTTTGCCGGACTGGCCGTTTTGGGCGCCCTTGCCGGATTGGGGCAGGCACCGACTGATCTATGGTTCGTGACAGTTTTGGCGTTTGCGCTGGTTTTCGCGATCTACCCCATGGCGGCTTCGGCACGCCAGTCAGCATTCTATCTTTGGGCGTTCGGCTTTGGCTATTTTGCTTTCAGCCTTCGCTGGATCGTCGAGCCGTTTTTGGTTGATATCGCCCGTCACGGCTGGATGGCCCCTTTTGCACTGTTTTTAATGGGGGCAGGGGCTGCGCTTTTTTGGGCTGTGGCCGGATGGCTGGCCGCCCGTGTTGCGCCGCGCAGCGTTTTGATGCTCGCTTTGCTGCTGGTGGGCGTCGAAGTGCTACGCGCGTTGATTCTAACAGGCTTTCCATGGGCGTTGATTGGGCACATCTGGGTGCCGACCCATTTGGCGCAACTCGCAGCCTTTGGCGGACCGCATCTTTTGTCACTTATGACGGTTTTGGCGGCGCTATGCGTGGCGTCACTGGCCAATAGAACCCGCATTGTAGGGCTTGTGGGCATAGGCGGTTTGGTCGCGGTAGCCTTTGTTCTGCAACCCAGCTCGATGCCTGCACCGGGCCCTGATTTGCCGATTGTCAGATTGGTCCAGCCGAACGCCCCGCAACATCAAAAGTGGGATCTGGCGTTTCGCGATGTGTTTTTGAACCGGATGATCCGTTTAACCGGAGAAGGCGATGTACCCGATCTTGTCGTCTGGCCTGAAACGGCTGTTCCCTATTTGCTGAACCAGATTGATGATGACTTGCGTTTACTTTCGGATGCTGCGCGCGGCGCACCTTTGGTGTTCGGTATTCAACGTCGCGATCAAGAGCGACGCGCCTACAACAGCCTTGTTGTGTTGGGGCAAGGGGGGGCTATCCAAAGTATCTACGACAAGCGGCATTTGGTCCCGTTTGGGGAATACATCCCCGGTGCGCGCCTTCTTGGTCGGCTGGGTGCCACGGGATTGGCTAGCAATCTTGGCACGGGGTTCACACCCGGTTCGCAGGCCGGACCTCTGACCCTTCCAGGGGTCGGCGCGGCAGTGCCGTTGATTTGCTACGAAGGCATTTTTGCAGAAGAAATCAGTTATGGTGTTGATCGCCCACGGTTGCTTTTGCTAATCACGAATGATGCGTGGTTCGGCAAAGGCGCAGGGCCGCGTCAACACCTTGCGCAAGCCCGCTTGCGCGCGATTGAGCAGGGTCTGCCGATGGTGCGTGTTGCCAATACCGGTATCAGCGCGATGATTGATGCAAAGGGGCGGATCACGGCGTTCCTGCCGTTGGGCGTTGATGGTGCGATTGATGCGCCGCTGCCCCACGCACTGCCTGCGACTGTCTATAGCCGCACCGGAGATTGGCCACTTTTGGGGCTGCTGGGGTTGCTTGCGCTGTTTTGCCGCCTGAAACGAAGGCATGACAACAATTGACCTTCTTGCGAGCTCGCCTTAGACGGGCGCATGTTACTGCTACAACGGCTTCCTGACGTGGCAGTTTAATTCATTGGAGCACTTCCCCATGGCACGCCAAAACTATATTTTCACTTCGGAATCTGTTTCCGAGGGACACCCCGACAAGCTTTGCGACCGCATTTCTGATGCTGTTCTTGATGCTTTCTTGACCGAGGAACCCCAAGCGCGCGTTGCGTGCGAAACCTTTGCCACCACCAACCGTGTGGTCATTGGTGGCGAGGTCGGGCTGTCGGATCAATCCAAGCTCAAAGATTATATGGGCCGCGTCGAAGGCATTGCGCGGGAATGTATCAAAGACATCGGTTACGAGCAGGAAAAATTCCACCACGCGACCTGCAAGATCACGAACTTGCTGCACGAACAGTCTGCGCATATCGCCCAAGGGGTAGATGCGTCTGACAACAAAGACGAAGGTGCGGGCGACCAAGGGATCATGTTTGGCTACGCCACGACCGAGACCGCAGAGTTGATGCCAGCGCCGATCCAATACGCGCATGCGATTTTGCGCCGTTTGTCCGAAGTTCGTAAATCAGGTGAAGAACCGACGCTGCGCCCTGATGCGAAAAGCCAAATCTCTCTGCGCTATGAAGGCGGCAAGCCGGTCGAAGTGACCTCTATTGTGCTGTCAACGCAGCATGCGGATGAAAGCCAGACAAGCGATGATATCCGCGCAATTGTTGAACCCTATATTCGCGAAGTGATGCCGTCCGGATTGATCACGGAAAAGACTGAATGGTGGGTCAATCCAACTGGTACATTTGTCATCGGTGGTCCCGATGGCGATGCAGGTTTGACTGGTCGCAAAATTATTGTGGATACGTATGGCGGTGCTGCCCCGCACGGTGGCGGCGCTTTTTCTGGTAAAGATCCCACAAAAGTTGACCGCTCTGCGGCTTACGTCGCGCGGTATTTGGCCAAGAATGTTGTGGCCG
>CBDTVI010000013.1:0-23839 GCA_965364065.1 uncultured Yoonia sp.
TTGGCCGCAAATCTTTGAACGAGATCAAAGAAGTGCTGTCAGGCATGGGTCTGCACCTCGGCATGGACGTTGAGGACTGGCCACCGGACAACATCGAAGATCTGGCTAAGAAGTTCGAAGACCAGTTCTAAGAATTTGGATGGGCCTTCGGGCCCATCCGCAAATGCCCGCAATGGCGGGGAATATCTGGGCAATTCTGCCCCAATAATACGGCTGGCACGCATCAGACCGTTGGACAAAGTATAAATCTGAAGGAGACTATCACATGCGTCACGCACGGGGTTACCGCCGCCTGAACCGCACACACGAGCACCGCAAGGCGCTTTTCGCGAACATGGCCGGCTCGCTGATCGAACATGAGCAGATCAAAACAACATTGCCAAAGGCGAAAGAACTGCGCCGCATCGCTGAAAAGCTTGTCACTCTTGGCAAGCGCGGCGATTTGCACGCACGTCGTCAGGCGAACGCGCAGCTGAAGCAGGAAATGCACACTGCAAAACTGTTCGAAGTTATCGGCCCACGCTACCAAGAGCGTCAGGGTGGATACATCCGCATCATCAAAGCTGGTTTCCGTTATGGTGACATGGCGCCGATGGCGATCATCGAATTCGTTGACCGCGATGTAGATGCCAAAGGTTCCGCCGACCGCGCACGTCTGGCCGAGTTTGAAGCACTCGAGGATTAATTCCTTCAGTAGTTATTAGATATTAAGAAGCCCTGCCTAGTTGGCGGGGCTTTCGTTTTTTTGCGTAAGGCATATGTTTGCCCTATGGCCGACCTTTTTGACAGCTCATCCAACAAAGCCCCAACAGGCCCCCGCCCGTTGGCTGATCGTTTGCGTCCTGCGCGTTTGGCGGATGTTATTGGACAAGGGCAAGTTTTAGGGCCTGATGCGCCGTTGGGGACAATGCTGGCCTCTGGGTCGTTATCGTCACTGATCTTCTGGGGTCCGCCCGGCGTCGGCAAGACCACGATTGCACGCCTGCTGGCTGATGAAACTGACCTGCATTTCATCCAGATCAGCGCGATTTTTACCGGTGTGCCGGAACTGCGCAAAGTGTTCGAAGCCGCAAAGATACGCCGCCAAAATGGCAAAGGCACTTTGCTGTTCGTTGACGAAATCCACCGTTTCAACAAAGCCCAGCAAGATGGTTTCCTCCCGTATATGGAGGATGGCACGATCTTGTTGGTGGGGGCCACGACCGAAAACCCCAGCTTTGAGTTAAACGCAGCTGTGCTAAGTCGTAGCCAAGTTTTCATCCTCACGCGGTTGGACCTCAAAGACCTAGAATTACTTGCGCAGCGCGCCGAGAAAGAACTGGACCGCGCATTGCCGCTGGATGGTCACGCGCGTGATGCCTTGCTGACGATGGCCGACGGTGATGGTCGCGCCCTGCTCAATCTGATCGAGCAGGTTGCCGCGTGGAAAACCGACAAAAAACTGAACACTGATGACCTGTCGAAGCGCCTGATGAAGCGCGCGGTCAAATACGACAAATCCGGCGACGAGCATTACAACCTGATCAGCGCTTTGCATAAATCGGTGCGTGGATCGGACCCTGATGCAGCGCTCTATTGGTTTGCGCGTATGCTGGCAGGGGGCGAAGACCCCCGGTTTTTGGCGCGGCGTATCACCCGCATGGCGGTTGAAGATATTGGTTTGGCTGACCCACAGGCCCAATCTGTCTGCTTGCAAGCGTGGGAAACCTACGAGCGGTTGGGGTCGCCAGAGGGGGAATTGGCATTGGCACAGGCCGTGACGTATCTCGCGCTCGCCCCTAAATCCAACGCGGTTTACGTAGCCTATAAGGCGGCGGTGAATGCCGCCAAGAATACCGGATCAGAACCACCGCCTGCCCATATTTTGAACGCGCCAACCACGTTGATGAAAGAGCAGGGTTTTGGGGCAGGCTATGCCTATGACCACGACGCAGAAGACGGGTTCAGTGGCCAAAACTATTTCCCTGACACGATGAAACGCGGTGTTTTTTATCTGCCGGTTGATCGCGGGTTCGAGCGTGATTTGAAAAAGCGCGTCGATTACTTTGCCGGACTGCGCGCGAAACGCGGCAAGAATTGACAAGACGTCCACAAAGGCCCAAGTGGGGCGCATGATAACACCTGTAATCTCTGTGGCCCTTGGTGGGGCTTTAGGCTCTGTATTGCGCTATCTCGTCGGATTGGTTGTAGCCTTTCCGATGGGCACGTTGACCGTGAATGTCATCGGGTCCTTTGCCATTGGCGTGGTCTGGGTGCATTTGGCGGATCGTGGGCTGCAACATTGGTTGCCGTTCTTGATGACAGGTGTTTTGGGTGGGTTTACGACGTTTTCGGCCTTCACTTTGGACGCGTTGCGTTTGGTTGAAGAAGGCCGCGTCACGGCGGCGGGCGCTTATGTTCTGGCGTCGCTGATCCTATCTGTATTTGCCTGCGGGGCCGGTCTTTGGATCGCAAGAGGAATGACAACATGAGTGCTGTGCAAACGCGGGTTATTGGCCCTGACGATGGTGACCAACGCGTAGACCGCTATCTGCGTCGCCTATTCCCGCATCTGACCCAAGGCCGCATCGAAAAGATGTGCCGCAAGGGCGAGGTCCGTGTTGATGGTGGCCGCGTAAAATCCAATGCGCGGTTGGAAGTTGGCCAAAAGGTCCGCATTCCCCCATTACCTTCAGAGGAAGAAGCAGCTGCTGCGGCCTCTCTTGCTAAGCATGGTGTCACCAAGGCCGATGCCAAGCTGATCCAGTCTTGCGTGATCTATAAAGACGACCACATTATTGCGATCAACAAGCCGCATGGCTTGGCCACGCAAGGTGGAACCAACACAACCCGTCATGTCGATGGCATGTCCGAGGCGTTGATGTTTGACTACGATGAAAAGCCACGTTTGGTGCACCGTTTGGACAAAGACACCTCTGGGGTGATGTTGCTGGCGCGCACCCGTATGATGGCCAAGCAGTTAACCGAAAACCTTAAGCACCGCGAGACGCGCAAGATTTACTGGGCCGCTGTCGCTGGTGTGCCGCATCCGCGTGCGGGTACGATTAAATATGGTCTGGTCAAATCGTCGGGCCATGGCCGCAGTGGCGAGAATGAAAAAATGCACTGCGTCCACCCGCGCGAAGTTGACAAGACCGAAGGCGCCAAGCGCGCGACGTCCGATTATGCGGTGATGGACACGCTTGCCAGTCGTGCCGCATGGTGTGCGCTGGTCCCGATTACGGGCCGCACGCACCAGTTGCGCGCCCATATGGCCGAGATCGGGCATCCGATTATTGGCGATGGTAAATATGGCGGGTCCGGTCAGGAAAACCTTGGCGATGGTTGGGGCTCTGGCATGGGCAGCGAGATCGGGCGCAAATTGCATCTGCACGCACGCAGCCTGACGATTGAGCACCCTGCGACGGGCGCTACCCTTCATCTGACGGCACCATTGCCAGATCACATGCAGAATACCTGGGATTTTGTGGGCTGGGTTGTGGGCCACGCGCCTGTTGACCCGTTCAATATGCCCGATGCCTGACTTGCGCCTCGTGATATTTGACGTCGACGGCACGCTCGTCGACAGTCAGGCCGAGATTATGGCCGCGATGACGCTTGCATTCGGTGCATCTGCGTTTGCGATGCCAGATCGCAAGGCTGTGCTTTCGATTGTGGGTCTGTCGTTGAACGAGGCCTTTGCCAAGCTTTGCCCCATGGCATCAGGCGTAGAACGCGCGCATTTGGTGCAAGCTTACAAGGATGCCTTCAACCAATTGCGCGGCCCCGACGGAAAGGCAGAGCTAAGCCCCCTTTTTCCCGGCGCACTTAATGCATTGGATGTGCTGCGCAGGCAGGATCACACCTTGCTTGCGGTCGCTACGGGCAAATCGCGCCGCGGTCTGGACAAGATGTTGGAACGTCACGGTTTAACCGGTGTATTCCAAAGCGAGCAGGTCGCAGATCATCACCCCTCCAAGCCGCATCCTTCGATGATTCTGACGGCGCTGGCTGAAACCGGTGTTGCGCCGCAAAAGGCCGTCATGCTTGGTGACACGACCTATGACATGGATATGGCGCGCGCAGCGGGCGTTCAAAAGATTGGCGTCACTTGGGGGTATCACGCGGCTGATACGCTGAAACCGGATGCGATGATCGAAGATTTTGCAGCCCTGCCGGGTGCTGTTGACCAGCTGATAGGGTCTTAAAAAGATGAGCGACTGGAAGCCCAAACGGTTCTGGAAAACCGCAACTGCGACGCCGGTTGATGATGGATTTACAGTGCTACTTGACGCGCGACCCGTGCGCACTCCGGCCAAAGCGCCGTTGCAAGTGCCGACCCTCGCCATGGCCGAGGCCATCGCAGCAGAGTGGGACGCACAAGAAAAGCTAGTTGATCCGCGCACAATGCCGGTCACGCGCGGTGCAAATGCGGCAATCGACAAGGTGCGGACGCAACGTCATGAAGTTATCGCACTTTTGGCGGAATACGGGGATAGCGATCTGTTGTGTTACCGCGCGGCTGGGCCAGAAACGTTGATCGCGCGGCAGGCTGCCGGCTGGGATCCGGTGCTTGATTGGGCAGCAAAGACACTACATGCACCGCTGTTTGTTGGCGAGGGCGTGATGCATGTACCGCAGACCGCACAAGCGCTTGAAAACCTTGCTGCAGAACTGGCAGATTATGATGAATTCGCCATCGCAGCTGCGCATGATTTGATCAGTATATCAGGGTCTTTGGTGCTTGCGCTGGCAGTCACGAAAGGCGCGCTTCAGCCGGACGAAGCATGGCTGCTTTCGCGCATCGACGAGCACTGGCAGATCGAACAGTGGGGCGCTGATGACGAAGCGACAGCCCACGAGCACATCAAAAAGCAGGCGTTTTTAGACGCAGCTGCTTTTTACAGGCTTACTAAAGTCTAGGGTGCGCGTCTATTGCCGGAGCAAACATGGCAAGAAACGCTCAATTAAATGGCATTTAGTCAGTCTTTGCATAGGACTGCCCTTGACTCTTAGGCCAAATAAACAAACTTTCAGCACATTGAAGCGGACTAAACTGCTCAATCCCAATCTGTCTATCGGGACGGGATAAAAAACGATCACCCTACGGGGTGAAACTCAGGAAGAGGTACAAATGAATAAAACCGTATTTTTCGGCGCACTGACTGTTGCTGGCGTTGCTGCCGCGAGCATGGCATCTGCTGCAACGCTTGATGATGTAAAAGCACGCGGTGTCGTGAACTGTGGTGTGACAACCGGCGTTGTCGGTTTCGCTGCACCAGACGCAAATGGCGTTTGGGAAGGTATCGACGTCAGCGTATGTCGCGCGGTTGCAGCTGCAATCTTTGGCGACAACGACGCAGTCGAGTTCATTCCAACAACAGGTAAGACACGCTTTACCGCGCTGGCTTCTGGCGAGATCGACATGTTGGCACGTAACACAACATGGACACTTAGCCGTGACGTAGACCTGAAGTTCGAATTTGCTGGCATCAACTACTATGACGGCCAAGGCTTTTTGGTTCCAACGAACCTAGGCGTTTCTTCCGCAACAGAGCTGGACGGCGCAACTGTTTGTATCCAAACTGGTACAACAACAGAGCTGAACCTTGCTGACTACTTCCGTGCGAACGGCATGAGCTACGAGCCAGTGCCAATCGAAACAAGCGCAGAAGCACAGCAGCAGTACGCTGCTGGCGCGTGTGACGTGTACACAACTGACGCGTCCGCGTTGGCCGCGATACGCAGTTCGTTTGAAACACCAGCAGACCACATCTTGCTGCCAGAAATCGTATCCAAAGAGCCACTTGGCCCATTGGTCCGTCACGGCGACAACGATTGGGGCGACATTGTCCGTTGGACATTGAACGCATTGATCACAGCTGAAGAGCTGGGTGTCACATCCGCAAACATCGAAGAACTCTCTGCTGCTCCAACAGGTAGCCCAGAAGTTAACCGCTTGTTGGGTACAGAAGGTGAATTGGGCGCGATGCTTGGTTTGTCAGCAGATTGGGCAAAGAACGCGATCATGTCTGATGGTAACTACGGCGAGATCTTTGAAAAGCACATCGGTGAAAGCACACCGGTCGGTCTTGCGCGCGGTCTGAACGCGCTTTGGACTGATGGTGGTTTGCTCTATTCCCCACCATTCCGCTAGGAACTGGATAGAAGACTAGAGGGCGCGGTTAATACCGCGCCCTTTCACTACCTAAGACCATAAAAGAACGGCGCCATTCGAGCGGCTTAAGTCGCCAACCACAAGCGCCGGCACAACGGGGAAAATCTATGTCATCGATAACTGACCCGCCTGAGAGCACCTTTCGTCTGTCGATGCTAATAAATGATACGCGCTATCGCTCACTGACCTTTCAGGCGATCGCGGCTATTGTTCTAGCATTGGCGTTTTGGTACCTCGGCAACAACCTTATCCAGAATCTGCGCCAAGCCGGTTTAAATATCAGTTTTAGCTTTCTTGACAGTGTCTCGGGCTATGACATCAACCAAACACTGATCGAGTATGACAGCCAGTCGACGCACGCAAGCGCTGCAGTTGTCGGCATTCTGAACACGCTGCTAGTCGCTGTTCTCGCGTGTATCACGGCCACTTTCTTTGGCGTAATCGCCGGTGTGCTACGCTTGTCCAACAACTGGTTAGTCAGCAAGTTGATGGCCTTTTATGTTGAGATTTTCCGCAACATTCCGGTTCTGATCTGGATCATTATCATTTTCACGATCATGACCAACGTCATGCCCGCGCCAAGGGACTTCCGCGGTGATAGTCCAGAAGCGTCGATGCTGTTCGATGCCTTCGCCTTTACCAATCGCGGCGTTTATATTCCTGCACCCATTTGGGGTCCCGGTTCGCTAGTCGTCGTGTTGACTTTTATTGCTTCCATCGTCGGCATTTTTGCCTTCCGCCGCTACGCAACTAAGTTGCTGTTTGACACAGGTCGGCTGCTGCCGACGTTCTGGCCAAGTGTTGGTCTGTTCTTTGTGCCGGTCATCTTGATGCACTTTATCATGGGGCAACCGGTCACTTTGGACTACCCCGCATTGAAGGGCTTTAACTTTGCTGGTGGTACCCAGTTGGGTGGTCCGCTGATCGCGCTTTGGTTTGCTTTGTCGATCTACACAGGCGCCTTTATCGCCGAGAACGTACGGGCTGGTATTCAGGCCGTTTCTCGGGGCCAGACCGAGGCTGCAGCTGCGCTGGGCATGCGTCCGGGTCGCATTATGTCGCTGGTGGTTCTGCCGCAAGCGCTGCGTGTGATTATCCCGCCGCTGATTTCGCAGTATCTAAACATCACCAAAAACTCTTCGCTTGCGATTGCTGTGGGCTATGCCGACGTGACTGCGACGCTGGGTGGGATCACGCTGAACCAAACCGGTCGCGCGATCGAGTGCATCTTGTTGTTGATGCTGTTCTATCTCACGATTTCACTTACGATTTCGGGAGTGATGAACATTTATAACAACTCCATGAAACTGAAGGAGCGCTGATATGTCAGATACAGAATCTAATTCAGTTTCTTTCGTGCGCACTGAAACCCTGCCGCAACTGCCACCACCTGCGACAGAACGGGGGGCAATCAAATGGATGCGCGAAAACTTGTTTGCGACTATTCCGAATGCGGTCCTGACGCTCGTGTCGATCTATGTGATCATTTCCGTGCTCTCTGGAGTCATACCGTGGATCTTCAACGGTGTCTGGCGTGCAGCAAACCTGTCAGAGTGCCGTGACATCCTTGTCGGGGCCAAAGGCGCATGCTTTGCGGTTATCTCAGAACGCTGGCCGCAGCTTTTGTTTGGTCTGAGCTATCCGTCGGAAGAGTACTGGCGTCCAGGCGTTGCCTATCTGCTGCTATTCATTGCGGCGGCTCCGGTGATGTTCTTTGATCTACCACGCAAGTTGCTGATCTTCACAGCGCTTTACCCCTTCATTGCTTTCTGGCTGCTTTGGGGCGGCACAATCCTTGCACCTATCGTGGCCTTGATTGGCTTTGTTGCCGGCTATCTTGTCTACCAGCGCTTTGTGAAGGGCAGCTTTGCTGCTGGCTTCTTCGGTGGCGTAGTCGCGGCATTTGTCGTGTGGTCCATCGGCGGGGCCTTGATCCCAGAAGGTGCGAGCGACAATGCATGGCTCGTTTCTGTGCAAAGCCGCGACATGGGTGGCTTCATGCTCAATATGATGTTGGGCGTGACCTGTGTGTCGCTGTCCATTCCGTTGGGCATTGTGCTGGCTTTGGGGCGTCAATCATCGATGCCTTTGGTTAAATGGATCTGCGTGATCTTCATCGAGTTCATTCGCGGTGTGCCTTTGATTACGTTGCTGTTCGTCGCTTCCGTCATGCTGGCATTCTTCTTCCCGCCAGAAAGCACGGTCGATTTGTTCTTGCGCGTGGTGATCATGATCACGATGTTCTCTGCAGCTTACATCGCCGAGGTGATCCGCGGCGGTTTGGCTGCTTTGCCAAAGGGACAGTACGAAGCGGGCAACAGCCTTGGCCTTGATTACGCACAGTCCATGCGATTGATCATCCTGCCGCAAGCCTTGAAAATCTCGATCCCGGGTATCGTGAACATCGCCGTTGGCCTGTTCAAGGATACCACGCTGGTCGCGATTATTTCGATGTTTGACATCGTCGGCATGATCCGTGGTCCAATTTTGTCATCTTCCGATTGGATCGGCGTGTACTGGGAACTTTGGGGCTTTGCCGCCGTTCTGTTCTTCATCACGTGCTACGGCATTTCACAATACTCACAATGGTTGGAGCGTAGGCTCGCAACCGACCACCGTTAAGGGAGGCTGAACACATGGCCGAAGCGACACAACTGCAAGTCTCTGAAGAGATTGCGATCACGATCGAAAATATGAACAAGTGGTACGGGTCTTTTCACGTGCTGCGCGACATCGATCTGACGGTGAACCGTGGTGAGCGGATTGTTATCTGCGGCCCGTCGGGTTCAGGTAAATCCACGCTGATCCGTTGTATCAACGCGTTGGAAGAGCACCAGCAAGGCAAGATCGAGGTGGATGGCACTATCTTGTCGTCCGACCTTAAGAACATCGACAAGATCCGGTCAGAGGTTGGCATGTGCTTTCAGCACTTCAACTTGTTCCCGCATTTGACGATCCTCGAGAACTGTACGCTGGCTCCGATCTGGGTACGTAAAACACCCAAGAAGGAAGCCGAAGAAACGGCGATGCATTTCCTTGAAAAGGTGAAAATCCCAGAGCAGGCCGACAAGTACCCCGGTCAGTTGTCCGGTGGTCAGCAACAGCGTGTGGCGATTGCCCGTTCGCTTTGCATGAAGCCGCGCATCATGTTGTTCGACGAACCAACATCAGCGCTTGACCCTGAGATGATCAAAGAAGTTCTTGATACAATGATCGAGCTTGCCGAAGAAGGCATGACCATGCTTTGCGTCACCCACGAGATGGGCTTTGCCCGTCAGGTGGCGAACCGCGTGATCTTTATGGACCAAGGTCAGATCGTTGAGCAAAATGAGCCGGAAGAGTTCTTTAACAACCCCAAGTCCGACCGGACCCAGTTGTTCCTGAGCCAGATTTTGGGTCACTAAAGCGACCTGCATCGAAATTGAAAAAGCCTCGGGTCGCCTCGGGGCTTTTTTGTTGGGCCGAGGTGTTCTTATTCAATATCGTGGACAGTCGTCCCGATCAGATCACGCGGAACCACAAATGCGGCACAAGTACCGGATCCCGGTTTCGCCTGTTCCCACTCACTGACATCAAAATCGATCACTGTGCTTGCGCAGGTTGGATAGTCACTGAAACGGTGATGCTTTGGCGCGGTTTTAACGAGCGCGTTGGCCAGCATACCGATTCCGGGATTATGGCCGATCACAGCGACAGTTTGCGCGGTCTGCTGATGGATCAAATCAAGAATCGTATCCGGCGAGGCGTGATAAATTCTGCCAGAAAGTTGCAGCTTTGGCTGTGGGTCCAGTGACGCCAAAACCAGACCCGCTGTTTCTTGGGTGCGTGTCGCGTCTGAACACAACATAATATCAGGTGCATGGCCCGCTTCGGCCATCCACGCCCCGATCGCTTCGGCAGATGCACGTCCGCGCTTGTTCAGTACCCGCGCATGGTCGTCCCCAAAGGGATCGTCCCAACTGGATTTTGCATGCCGGATCAGGATCAGACGTAAGCTCATAAGAATGCCTCCATATGGAATGCGGCTTGGGCGGGCAGGCGGGTGCCTTGGCCCACAGGGCAAGCGCGGCGTGCAAGGCAGCCGCCAGTGCGGCAATTATTGCCCGCGTCCGATGCCACATGTGCTTTGCACGCGGTGACGTCGTAGCCATCATCGAAAGCGCCGACAGGGCAGGCGGTCGCACAGGGTTGTGCACTGCAGCTTAAGCAAGGTTGCGTGGACGGTGCAGGCTTTGACACGTGCGGCCTGCGGATCGCGCCGCGGAAGGACACGAATAGTCCTGCGTCGTCATGGACCAAGAACCCGATCGGGGATGCCCAAAAGCGTCCACTGGCCTTGGCCCAAGTAAAGAATGGCGCGTAGGGTGGTCCGCCAAACGGAAAAAGCGGTTCTGCATCAAGTTCATCTGCCACCGCATCAATGACGCGCCTCGACCAGCGGTCCAGCGGGTCGGGCAAGCCGTCTTTGAATTCGGGAGAGGTTTGGAAAAGTGGCCAAAACAATGGCTCGTCGGGACCAATCAGGGTTATCGTGGCGTCACCGTCCGGGCAGTCACCCAATGCGCGCAGGCCCAGCGGAGCCAAATGCGCAGAGAGTATATCCACCGTCAACTGCGAGAGCGGCGGATCAAAGAGCCCGCACCGTGATCGGTGAACAGTTCCAGCAAACACGCGTTCGGCGCGCGTCCGTCCAAAATAACAACCGCGCGCACACCGTCATTCATGGCGGCAAGTGCGGTTTCGGTCTTGGGAATCATGCCACCAGCGATGGTTCCATCAGCAATCAAATCAGGGATAATCTTAAGATCAATCTCGGTCAGGACTTGGCCGGACTTGTCCTTTACGCCTTCCACATCAGTCAGCAGCAACAAGCGATCCGCCTTAAGCGCGCCTGCGATTGCACCTGCGGCGGTATCCCCGTTCAAATTGTAAGTCTCGCCGTTGCGGCCCATACCAAGAGGCGCGATCACGGGGATTGCATGGGCGGCATGCAAGTCACGCAGGATTGTTGGATCAACGGCAACCGGATGTCCGACAAAGCCCAAATCGGGATGCGCCTGTTCGCAGACAATCAAGCTGGCGTCTTTGCCAGAAAGGCCAACGGCTTTGCCGCCTTCGTCGCTGATGGCTTGCACAAGACGGTTGTTCACTTTGCCTGACAGGACCATTTCGACCACGTCCATCGTGGCCTGATCTGTCACACGCTTGCCGTTCACAAATTCGGATTTGATACCCAACTTGTCTAGCATTTCATTGATCATAGGGCCGCCGCCATGCACGACCACAGGGTTCAAGCCGACCTGCCGCATCAGCACAACGTCACGCGCAAAGCTGCGCATAGCCTCGTCGCTGCCCATCGCATGGCCGCCCAACTTGATCACAATCGTCGCACCGGCATAGCGCTGCATATAAGGGAGCGCTTGGCTCAGCGTCCTTGCTGTGGCGATCCAGTCACGATCCATGTCTTGGGTCCTTGTCTTCATTCGATGCCTGCGATGATAGCGCGCAGCGTTTCGATTCCGTCGCCTTTCTCGGAAGAGCTCAGGATCAACTCGGGAAAGGCTGCTGGATGTTTGGCCAAAGCCGCACGGGTTTTATCAAGGGATGCTTGCAGTGCGTCACCTTTGATTTTGTCGACTTTGGTCATGACAACTTGGAAGGTCACAGCAGAGCTATCCAGCAGGGACATGATTTCTTCATCAACGGCTTTGGCGCCGTGGCGTGCGTCGATCAGCACAAAGACGCGGCGCAAAGTTTGGCGTCCAGACAAGTAGCGTTTCAGCAAACGCTGCCACTTTTCGACAACAGCCACAGGCGCGTTTGCAAAGCCATAGCCGGGCAAGTCGACCACGTAGATATCGCCTGCGGTGAAAAAGTTGATCTCTTGCGTGCGCCCTGGCGTGTTGGAAGCCCGCGCGAGGCCCTTGCGGCCTGTCAGCGCATTGATCAGCGTCGACTTGCCCACGTTGGAGCGTCCGGCAAAGCAAATCTCGACCCGGTCGGCAGGCGGCAAGCCGTCCATCGCGACTACACCTTTTACAAAGTCGGTTTCACCCGCAAATAGCAGGCGACCTTTTTCAAGTTCTGCGTGGTCCGGTGTTTGGACCTCGGGAAAGCGCATTTCCATTTTAGATCACCTCGACATTGTCATTCGTTGTTATCTTACCGCCCTTGGTGACGGTGGCATAGATGCCAAAATTCTGATGGTCCCAGCCGCTACGCAGGGTTCCAAGTATATCTGTATCGCGCAGGCCGGTGTGCGGGTTCGCAGCCGTCGCCATGCAGCGTTTAATAGGCCCGCGAACTGCAAATTCCGCATCACCAATGCGCAGGCTGCGTCCTACCCAATTCATTTCTTCCCATGCATCCGCACCATCCAACCAGATGTTGCCCCGCCACCGGGCCTGTTCAAGCGGTGCGCCCAAGTGATCTTCGGCGGCTTTATGCGAGGCCTGCGTCATGATCGATATGGACGGGTAGTCCGTGTCAGTCATGCCGCGTCCGGCGACCTTTGCTATGCCTGCCGGTTGATATTTGTCCGCCGGACAAAGTGGCAGAACCCAAGCGAGGAAACCAGCGAGATCAGCTGCATCATCGGGACGGAAGGTAAAGTGACCAAGCATATCGTGGCGCAAGGTGACCGTCGCGGTTTCCGTGTCCAGTTCCGCCCAAATCCCGGCAAGCCCCGGGGTGGATGCCCCAATCATGAAGTTACGGCATATCACCCACGCAGGATTGTTCGCGTTGATCTTGCTAGCATTGTGCGTGACCGCCCAATGCCTGTCCCAAGGCATAGTTTGCCCCGCAACCAGCGTTACCGTTTTGATTTCTTCACGCCCGTGGCTCTTGATCGGATGCCGCCACAACGCAGCGACATTGATCATTTATTTGTCCTCTTTTTTGTCTGCCTCAGATGCAGCAGCCCTTTTCTTGAGGCTCGACTTGATGTTGCCAAAGACATCGGGCTTGGCCCCATGGCTACGCATAATCAGATACTGCTGCGTGAACGTAATGATGTTGTTGGCAATCCAGTACAGCACAAGGCCAGACGCGAATGACCCGAGCATGAACATGAATACCCAGGGCATCCATGCAAAGATCATCTGCTGGGTCGCATCTGTTGGGGCGGGATTGAGTTTCTGCTGAAGCCACATCGAAACACCCAACATGATTGGCATAATGCCGATCAAAGCCAGTGCAAGGATCGAACCTGGCTCTGGTGCGGCGTAGGGCAGCAGACCAAATAGGTTGGCGATCGATGACGGGTCAGGTGCGCTCAGGTCCTTGATCCAGCCGATCCACGGGGCGTGCCGCAGTTCGATTGTGACAAAGATCACCTTATAGAGTGAGAAAAAGATCGGAATTTGCAGCAGGATTGGCAAACAACCAGCGGCAGGGTTTACCTTGTTTTCCTTATAAAGCTTCATCATGCCTTGCTGCATGGCTTGCTTGTCGTCGCCAGTTCGTTCCTTGAGCTTTTCCATTTCTGGCTGCAGCTCTTTCATCTTCGCCATAGAGACGTAAGATTTATAGGCCAAAGGTAGCACGATGATCTTGAGGATCACGGTCAACATCAGAATTGACCAACCCATGTTGCCGATGAAGATGTTCAGGTAGTGCAGCAATGCAAAGATCGGCTTGGTCAGGAAAAAGAACCAACCCCAATCGATGCTGTCAAGAAAGCCGTATACGCCTTGGTTGTCTTCATAGTTGCGGATGGCTTCCCATTCTTTGGCGCCTGCAAATAGTTGCGTTGTGACAGTTGTGGTTTCACCTGCAGCCACAGTCTCGGCAGGCATTACAGCCTCAGCTTGGAACAGGTCGCGGCTGTCGAAATACTTGGAAGTGGACCGGAACGGGGCCTCCTGATTTGGGATCAGGGTCGTCATCCAAAAGTGATCGGTGTAGCCAATCCAGCCAGAAGTTGTGACGTCCAGCCGTTCTGCTTGGGTGCGTTCGCGAGGATCTACTTCGTATTCGGTGATGTCATCATAGCTGGATTCTTCCAACTCACCGTCGGACATGCGGACAAGACCTTCGTGTAGAATAAAGAAGTTCTTTAGGTCAGCAGGCTCGCCGTGGCGGCGCAACAAACCGTAGGGCCGTGCAGAGATCGCTGAAGCGCCAGTATTCTCTACACTTTGGGCGAAGGAGAACATGAATGCATCATCAACCGAAATTTCGGTGCGGAAAATCTGACCGGCGCCATTGTCAAATGCGATGGTGACAGGGCTTGTTGCCGTCAGGGTGTTGCCGCTTTCCAAGGACCAGAGCGTGTCTGGGCCGGGAACAGCTGTTGCCTCTAGGCCGTCGATCGCAGTCCAGCCGAATGTTGCGAAATACGCGCCAGGCTCGCCAACGGGGCGGAGCAGGCGCACAACTTCGGCGCCTTCATCGAGTGTTTCGCGGTACTGGCTTAAGGCCAGATCATCAATGCGACCACCCAAGAGCGAGATTGAACCGCTAAATTCAGCCGTTTCAATTGGAACGCGCGGGGCTTCGGCAACAGTATCTTGTGTGGCTGTCGGTGTCGTCGCATCAGAGGCGACCGGATCAGCTATCGGAAGCGTTGCATCCTGCGTCACCTGCGTCGTTTGCTCTGTGAGATCGACAGGCAATTCCTCTGGTGGGAATATCGTTGTCCAAGCCACGATCACGGCGAAGCTAAGCACCGTTGCCATGATCAGGTTCTTGTTCTGGTCGTCCATCTGAAACCGCCCGTTTTCCCTAGAAAGTCTGGGGGTTGTTCAACCTGTCAGAGGCCAAAAGGTCAAGCTGTTTTCAGGGTTTTTGGACTGTTTGAAGCAGATGTGACGCGGGCAGGGTCGTCACCGGTCACGCAATGTCAGGATTTATCGTTCTCAAGGTACTGCTTACGGGTCCGCTTGAAGACATTAATCAACCGCGGATCGCTTTCGGCAAGCTTTGCCACCATGCCTGCAAACGCAGCTTCATCTTGGCCATAAAATGCCTGCGCAGCTTCGCGGGGCGTCATGGATTGGGACACATTCTTCATATTTCATACACCTTCAACAAATTAACACAGTCGAACATAAGCAAACATCTGGGTGAAAATAGGGCCGATTTCATCACAACACGGCAGAAATACGACCACACCTTGCCAGCACCAAGGTTTGGTAGCGCTGACTTTGCCAGAAAAGTTAACGTCTGCACACCCCTGTCGCGTGTACGTGGTTAAAGCTTGTCGCGCAGTGTGTACCAGAGCATCGCAAGCACCAGCAGTGGTGATCGCAAACGCGGCCCTCCGGGAAAGGGGAGTGTCGGGACCTTTGCCATGGTGTCGAAACGCTCTGCTTGTCCGGCGATGGCTTCTGCTGCAATTTGCCCCGACAGCGTGCCAAGTGCTACGCCTGCACCGGAAAAACCTGACATTGTTAGGATATTTCCACCAATTCGCGCATAATGCGGCATGCGGTTCATCGTTATTCCAAGAGTGCCGCCCCACGCATGATCGATTTCAATGTCTTTCAGCTGCGGAAAAATCTCGGCCAATGGCCGCCGCACCGACCCTGCGATATCCTTGGGAAAGCGATAGCCGTAGCTTTCGGTGCCGCCAAACAGCAACCGATGGTCATCTGAAAACCGAAAGTAGTTCACAACAAATTTACTATCGGCCACGGCATGGTTGTTGCGAATGATGGTTTCTTGTTGGGCTGGGTCGATTGGTTTGGTGGACACAATAAAGTTGTTTATCGGCATAACCCGCTGGGCCACAGATTTTTGCAAATTGCCCAAATAGCCGTTGCAGCCCAGCACGACATACCGCGCTTTGATCTGCGCTTGGGTCGTTTTGACGAGCGTGGGATCACCCTCAACGATGCTTTCGACTTTGGATTGCTCAAAAATACGCGCACCTGCACCGACGGCAAGGCGGGTCAGCCCCAACACAAGCTCAAGCGGGTTCACATGGCCCCCGCCCATATCAAGCGTGCCGCCATGGTAGGCGGGTGAATTCACCAGATGCCGACATGCGTCCGGCTCTAGCACGCTGATTTTATCGTAACCGTATTTATGTGCCATATGATCGACGTAAGCTTGGTTGTGCGCATGGTCGCGTTTGCGGTGAACGGCGTGCACGATGCCATCGTTGAAATCGGTATGCACTTCGTCGGTCGCGCAAAGGTCTCGGACAAGATCGACCGCTTGCGCACCAATATCCCAAAGCTTGCGTGCATCCGCGTCGCCGACCATCTGTTCGAGGTCTTCTTGATCGCGGCGTTGTCCCATGCTGACCTGACCGCCGTTGCGCCCCGATGCCCCGAAGCCCACGCGCTGGGCGTCGAGTACGATCACATCATACCCACGTTTGGCCAGATGATAGGCGGCCGACATGCCGGTAAAGCCCGCACCAACAACGCAGACATCACAGGTCAGCGCGCCTTTGGCTGCTGGAAAGCTGTCCAGATGTGTGGCCGTATCAGCATAATACGACCGGGGGTATTCACCTTGCCGGTCGTTCGCGGTGAGCAGATCCATGGTTACGCCGACTCCATCAGTCCGTCTGCTATGATTTTCTCATATGCCTCATCCAGCGATTTGATCGCGCGCTCGATTAAAATGTCGATCTCTTCACAAGTGATCGTGAGCGGTGGCGAAATCACCATTCTGTCGTCCACACTGCGCATAATCATGTTGTTGGCAAAACACCGTTCGCGACAAAGAAGGCCGATAACGCCCCCTTCCACCGCGAATGCAGCGCGTGTTTTTTTGTCTGGCGTCAAAGCGATAGACCCGATCATGCCGACAATCTTTGCTTCACCCACCAGCGGGTGGTCGGCCAACGCTTTCCACTTTTTGCGCAGATAAGGGCCCGTGACATCGCGGACTTGGCCAATGATATTCTCTTCTTCAATAATCCGCAGATTTTCGAGGGCGACGGCACAGGCGACCGGGTGGCCGGAATATGTATAGCCGTGGTTGAATTCAGTATCGCGGATCACGCCGGCCACGCGGTCTGAAACAATAGATGCCCCGATCGGGATGTAGCCAGAGCTTAACCCCTTGGCGACGGTCATAATATCAGGCTGTATGCCAAGTGTCTCGCAGCCGAACCAGTTGCCAGTTCGCCCAAAAGCGCAAATCACTTCGTCGGCGATTAACAGAACGTCGTATTTTTTGCAGATACGTTGGATTTCGGGCCAGTATGTTTCGGGTGGTATGATCACACCGCCAGCACCTTGGATCGGTTCGGCAATAAAAGCGGCAACCTTTTCGGGACCGATTTCTTTGATTTTTGCCTCTAGCTGCTGTGCGCGTTCCAGACCAAAGTCATCGGGCGTCATATCGCCGCCTTCGGACCACCAATCAGGCTGGTCGATATAAGTGATGCCGGGAATCGGCAAACTGCCTTGGCCATGCATTCCTTTCATGCCACCCAGCGATGCGCTGCCCATGCTTGAACCATGATAGGCATTCCAACGCGAGATCACGACATCGCGGTCAGGTTGGCCCTGTTCGGCCCAAAAGGTGCGCACCATTCGCAGATTGGTGTCGTTGGCGTCTGAACCACCATTGGCGAAAAAGACGTGGTTCAGATCACCCGGAGCAAGCTCAGCCAGTTTTTTGGCCAGCATCAGGGCTGGAACAGTCGTCGTTTGAAAGAACGTATTGTAAAAGGGCAGTTCGCGCATTTGACGGGCCGCAGCCTCGGCCAGTTCAGGGCGGCCATAGCCAATATTCACGCACCATAGGCCCGCCATGCCGTCAATGATTTCTTCGCCTTCACTATCCTTCAGCCACACTCCCTCGGCAGAAGTGATCACCCGTGGGCCTTTGTCCGCGAGCGTACTGTTGTGGGTGAACGGATGCATGTGGTGGGCAGAATCGATTGCTTGCAGCTCTGCGGTCGGGGGATAGTTGGCGAGAATGTTCATTGTGACCTCTGGTAGGGTGGTGAAAGGGGCGTGTCGTATCAGGTGCTCTTCCGTGAGAACGGAGCTTTTCCGTCCTTGATGCTTATTTTGATCAAATTATTTGACCTCGTCAATTGATTCAATTTCGCGCAAATAACTGGCGGCCTGCTACTTATTTAGCAACGGTTTGGCGGACGAATGCGATGCCTTGGCGGATGTCTTCCTCAATCGCGGCTTTCACTTTTGCGGAGTCCCCATTGCGCAATGCGGTCGTGGCTTCACGGTGGTGATCGGTTAAATTTGTCGTACCATAGCGCCCGCACACGACCCGCAGTGATGGACCGACCCGCAGCCATAAAGTGTCGGCAATCCGGCGCAGAATATGGGCATCGGCAAGGCCATAAAGGGTAAAATGGAACCGGTAATTCGCTTCAAGGTAACTGCGGATATCGCCGTTTTGAATGGCCACGTTTATCAGGCTGTCGTAGTGCTCGAGATCATCTATATCATTGCTATTACACAGTTTTGCCGCCATTTCCGCCAATTCAGGCTCGACCGTTAAACGGACAAGTTCGATTTGTTGCAAGCGGTGGTCGGTCATTTCGGGCACCGCGATGCGGCGGTTTTCCAAAGTCACCAACGCGCCTTCAGCGGTCAGACGGCGGATTGCTTCGCGGGCAGGGGTAATGCCGGTGCCGATGGTTTCGGCCAGTCCATGAATCGTGACGGGTTGCCCCGGTACTACCTCGCCAAAGAGAATCATCTCTTTGACATGCTGATAGATTGTTTCATGTTCCGGCTTTTTTGCGACCAACTGGTTCATTGCGCAAACCCTCCCCTTGAAAATAAGACATTCCATACCTCCTCAGAGTTGTCAAAACCTATCAAATTTACACATTCCGTTTGCAAACTGTTATATTTTGAACAAAGCTAACTCAGGTAAATGAAAATCTCAGGGGAGATAAGTATGCGCAAAATGAACATGGGCACTATCCTTGCAGCTGCGGTCTTGACCGCGCAGGCGGGTTGGGCTGAAGAGGTCCGCGTCTATAACTGGTCCGACTATATCGACGAAGACCTGTTGACGCAGTTTGAAGAAGAAACTGGCATTGAGCTGATCTACGACGTCTTTGACAGCAACGAAGTGCTCGAGACAAAGCTGCTTGCGGGCGGTTCAGGCTATGACGTTGTCGTACCATCCGGTACGTTCTTGCAGCGCCAGATCACTGCGGGTGCCTTTCAGCCGCTAGATCCTGCCAAACTAAGCAACGCAGGTAATCTTTGGGATGTCGTGCAGGCCCGCACCGAAACCTATGATCCCGGTGGCGTTTATTCGATCAACTATATGTGGGGCACTACCGGCCTTGGCGTGAATGTCGCAAAAGTTCAAGAACTGCTTGGTGATGATGCGCCAATCTCGTCGCTTGATCTGGTTTTTGATCCTGCAAACATGGAAAAGCTGGCCGAATGTGGCGTGCACTTCCTTGATGCGCCGGGCGAGATTGTTCCAGCCGCGTTACAGTACCTTGGTCAAGACCCTGACAGCAAAGACGAAGACGTCCTTGCAATGGCAGAGCCTCTTTTGGCGGCAGTTCGCCCGTTTGTTCAGAAGTATCACAGCTCTGAATATATCTCGGCATTGGCCAATGGTGATATCTGCGTCGCATTCGGTTGGTCCGGTGATATTTTGCAATCGCGTGATCGCGCAGCAGAAGCCGAGAACGGCGTTGAAATCGTTTACAATGCTCCTGTTGAAGGTGCGTTGATGTGGTTTGACCAAATGGCGATCCCAGTGGATGCACCGAATCCAGACGCTGCACATACATTCCTGAACTTCATCATGGATGCTGAAAACATGGCGACCGCGTCGAACTACGTTTACTATGCCAACGGTAACCTCGCGTCCCAACCGTTCCTTGTCGAAGACGTAATCGGTGATCCAGCCATCTATCCTGATGCTGCTACGCTTGAGACACTTTATACAACCACCCCATATGACGCGCGCGCTCAGCGTTTCGTCACACGGATGTGGACACGTATTAAGTCCGGCACCTAAAGATCTCGCCCTCGGCCCTGCTTGACAGGGCCGAGGACGCCTTTTCCAATATTTTAGCGCATGCCGGAGGCCCCGACCCCTATGCCCGAAACCCTATTTGAGCCTTGGAAAGATCCGGAAGCGAAGCCGATAATCCGTTTCCAGAATGTCACCAAACGGTTTGGGGATTTTACCGCGGTCGATGACCTCAGCGTTGATATCTACGAGAAAGAATTCTTTGCCCTGCTTGGCCCGTCCGGCTGCGGCAAAACCACGATGATGCGCATGCTTGCCGGGTTTGAAACCCCGACCTCAGGTACGATCCTGTTGGACGGCAAAGACATCTCTGCAGTGCCCCCCAACAAGCGCAGCGTGAACATGATGTTCCAGTCTTATGCGCTGTTCCCGCACCTGACCGTCTATGACAATATCGCCTTTGGTCTAAAGCGCGGGAATATGCCCAAAGATGAAATTGATGCGCGCGTGATGGAAATGCTGCGGCTCGTTCAAATTGAAAAGTTTGCCAAACGTAAACCTGACCAAATCTCTGGCGGCCAACGTCAACGGGTCGCGCTAGCACGATCCTTGGCCAAAGCGCCGAAGTTGTTGTTGTTGGATGAACCCCTGTCCGCGCTTGATAAAAAGCTGCGCCAAGACACGCAGTTCGAGTTGATGGATATTCAAGAAAAGACCGGCACAACTTTTGTGATCGTTACTCACGACCAAGAAGAAGCTATGACCGTTGCCACCCGCGTGGCCGTGATGAACTTTGGCAAGTTGGTCCAAGTCGACACGCCTGACCAAATCTACGAAGCCCCCAACAGCGCGTATGTTGCCGACTTTATCGGAGACGTGAACATCATCGAAGGCCAAGCGACCGCGCAAGGCAACACGGTGTCGATCGCATGGGCCGAGGGGCAGCCGGATATCACCGGAACCCCGGCCAAACCCGTCGCAGATGGCAGGGTCAGCTTTATCATTCGCCCCGAAAAGATTGCGATTTCTTCGGACAAGCCGGCGGACCGCCATAACGCTGTCCAAGGAACGATCCTCGACATTGCCTACCTCGGCAATCTGTCGACCTATCATGTGAAACTTGCCAACGGCACAGTCATCAAAGCGCAGGCCGCAAATTCGCGCAGACGCGCGAGCCGCCCGTTTACGTGGGAAGACGAAGTCTGGCTGTCATGGACAGACACCGCCGGTGTGGTTTTGGAAGGCTAGGGAACTGATATGAACCTGCGCCGCCTCACTTTAATCGCAGTCCCATATCTATGGCTGTTCGGGCTGTTTTTCGTCCCGTTCCTGATCGTCTTCAAGATATCGCTGTCGGACATCGCATTGGCGATCCCGCCCTATACCCCAACCTTGGAACTGTCCGAAGGCTGGGCCGGGCTCAAGGATTTGGTGTCGCAGCTGGATTTCGAGAATTTCGAATTCTTGGCCACGGATGACCTTTATTGGAAAAGCTATCTGTCGAGTTTGCAGATTGCCTCTATATCGACCTTTTTTGCTGTGTTGATCGGTTTTCCGATCGCCTATGGCATGGCGAACGCGCCCAAAGAATGGCAGCCGACGCTGATGCTTTTGGTGATCCTGCCGTTCTGGACCAGCTTTTTGATCCGCGTGTATTCGCTGATCGGTTTGCTCAGCCAAGAGGGTATAATCAATCAATTCCTGATGTGGATTGGTATCATCAACGAACCACTGATGATCCTGAACACAAATTACGCGGTCTATATCGGGATCGTTTACACCTATGTGCCGTTCATGATTCTACCCATTTACGCCACACTGATCAAACTGGATGGATCGCTTCTGGAAGCTGCCGAAGACTTGGGCTGCTCACGTACCGAGGCGTTCTGGCGCATTACGATCCCACTGTCCAAGGCGGGCATCATCGCAGGCTGCTTCCTTGTGTTTATTCCCGCGCTGGGCGAATTCGTTATCCCGTCATTGCTGGGCGGATCTGACACGCTGATGATCGGCAAAGTCTTGTACGAAGAGTTCTTCTCGAACCGCGATTGGCCGGTGGCTGGTGCTGTGGCGGTAATCTTGCTGCTGATCCTGATCATCCCAATCGTGATGTACCAACGCAACGAGCAAAAGATGATGGAGGCCGAACAATGAGACGGCTGACATGGTTCAACACCACATCCCTCGCACTGGGGTTCGCGTTCCTTTATATTCCGATGCTGATCGTCATTATCTACAGCTTTAACGAATCCCGTCTGGTCACTGTTTGGGGCGGCTTTTCGACCAAATGGTATGGCGAACTGTTGCAGAACGAAGCGTTTCTGGATGCCGCATGGGTGACGTTCAAAGTTGGTTTATTTTCATCAATCATCGCGACCGTCTTGGGCACGATGGGGGCCTATGTCTTGGTACGTGGCGGGCGATTTTACGGGCGCACGCTGTTTTCGGGGATGATCTATGCGCCGTTGGTCATGCCAGAGGTGATTACAGGTTTGTCGCTGCTTTTGCTCTTTATCTCAATCGGTTTGGACCGTGGGATGTTCACGATCATATTGGCCCACGCAACGTTTGCGATGTGCTATGTTTCGGTCGTGGTCAGTTCTCGGTTGGTCAGCTTTGACCGCTCGATTGAAGAGGCGGCTCTTGATTTGGGGGCCACCCCATTTGAGGCGTTTCGCCTGATTACTTTGCCAATCATTGCACCGGCTGTGATCTCTGGATGGTTGCTGGCGTTGACACTGTCACTGGACGACCTTGTGATCGCGTCCTTCGTGGCGGGGCCGTCTGCAACGACATTGCCGATCAAAGTGTTCAGTTCAATCCGGCTGGGGGTCAGCCCAGAGATTAACGCGCTTTCAACGATCCTTATTCTGATCGTGACAGTTGGCACGGTGGCTGCATCACTCACCACGAAACGTGCCGTCATGCGCAAGCAACGTGCCGAACAGATGGCCGAACAGGGAAGCTAATCGTGGGTTCCAGAACTAGTAACTAAAAAAGCCGCTCATTTCTGAGCGGCTTTTTATGGTGGACTGGGGAGGATTCGAACCCCCGACCCCTTGATTCGTAGTCAAGTACTCTATCCAACTGAGCTACCAATCCACGAGGTGCGATTTAGCTGTGCTGACGCGGTGATGCAAGTACCAAATCAGATTCTTTATAATTCGATTGAAGGTGCCAGCGCTAAGTCTGCTTTGGGTAGCTGAATGACAAAGGTCGTGCCTTCGCTACCTGTCTTCTGCAATTCCAACCGCCCGCCGTGACCGCGCACGAGGTCGGCCGCAATGACCAGCCCCAGACCAGAGCCACCTTTGCGAACGCCGCCTTGGAACGGTTGGAACAGATGCTCTTGCGCTTTCTTGGGCAGGCCGGGTCCAGTGTCGGTGATCGCAATTTGCCAGACTAGATCGTCTTCGGTGGCTTGAATGCCGATCTCGCCTGCATTGCCGGTCGCCATGATGGCTTGCCGCGCGTTGCGGACAAGGTTGAAAATCGCGCGGAACAACTGCTCACCATCGGCGCGCAGGTTCATTGTGGTGGGGATGTCTTCGGCGAAAGACAAAGGGTAGTCGCCGGCGGCGAGGCGTTCGCTGTCGATCACATCTGCCACGATCTGGGACAAATTTACGCGTGATAGTGCAGGTGCCGGTTCGTCAACGCGACCAAACGCGAGTGTCGATTCGCACAGGTTTACGGCCCGCGTGATTGACCCAACCAGTTTGGGGGCCATCCGTTTGACCAGTGGATCATCTGACGATTCGATGCGATCGGTGAATAATTGCGCTGATGTCAGGATGT
>CBDTVI010000014.1:0-22457 GCA_965364065.1 uncultured Yoonia sp.
GCGCGGTATGACCACCAGCTATATAGTAAGCCTTCGGGGATATCGGCGCGCGTCACGTCAGACCAATCGCCTGACGCCATCACATCAGCAAAGTGCTCCACTTCGATCGGCGTATGGCTGACGACCTTGAGCAGTTTTTTGTGATCCCAAACGTCGTCTTCACGCGGGGCAATATTCAAATCGCCCACAAGAATCGCTTTTTCCGGTTTTTGTGCGTGAAACGCGTCGCGCATATCAGTGAGATAATCCAACTTTTGACCAAATTTTTCGTTCACTGTCCGGTCTGCCACATCGCCGCCAGCGGGCACATAGTGGTTGTGGATCGTGACGCCGTTTTCCAGCTTGCCCGCGATATGGCGTGCGTGGCCAAGGTTTGCGAAGTCCTCTGCACCGGCCTCAACCATCGGAATTTTGGAAAAAATCGCGACACCATTGTAGCCCTTTTGGCCGCGCGCAACCATGTGCGTGTAGCCAAGCGACTGGAATTGTTCGAGCGGGATCAGATCAACAAGGCTTTTGCATTCCTGCAGACACAGCACGTCAGGGGCTTCTTCGCGCATCAGGCGCGCGACGATGTCTTCACGCAGACGGACAGAGTTGATGTTCCAAGTGGCAAGGGTAAAGGACATTATGCAGCTTTCGTATTGAAGGAACCGGAAAGAAGGGCGGCGTCGGGTTTGATATAGCCTGTCACCAGCCCACGCCGATTGACGATTGGGGGATTGAGATAAGCCACCACCGCTGGGTGGTTTGGATCAAGCACGCCAAGTTTAACCAATAGTGCGGCAATCACACAGTCGCGCCCACGGGTTGCGCCGTCCATAACTTTGATCGCGATACCGACCCGTTTTTCCGGAATGATGGCCACAAAAACGCCCTCGGCACCAGCTTTGATCGCGACTTTGTTGTTCATCGCCCGCATTAAGTCCGTACAGGCCCGTCCTTCGCCAGCGACAAACTCGGGACAGGTCGCCATTGCCTGTGTCAGGCGCGCGGCGGCCTTACTGCGGGTATCGCTGCGGGTGTGCGCACTGGCGTAAAAAGCCATGGCACGCGCTAAACCGTGCAATGTGCAAGCATGGTTAGGGGCAGAACATCCGTCGATGCCGTACATCGGGCTGGTTTCGCCCGTGACGTCCTCAAACGCTGCTTTGACCGCTTTTTGGACTGGATGGTCGATCAATTCATAATCAGCCGCCCCGCCCAGATGCTTGGACAACGTCAGAAAACCCGCGTGTTTGCCTGAACATTCGTTGTGGATTTGACCTGGTGCCGTATGCGCGCAGATTAGGTCATTGCGCGCCGTTTGGTCCATCGGCAACGCCGAACCGCAGCGAAACGCATTATCATCAAGGCCAAGGTCCTTTAACCATCCACCAACAAGATCGGTATGGATCGCCGCCGCACTATGCGACGCAGAGGCAATCGCAAGCTGTTGATTGGTCAGATTTGCGGCGGCACCGCTTTCGACCAAAGGTAGGGCCTGAAGCATTTTGCACGATGAACGAGGGTACATCAGTGCTGTCGGATCACCCCATGCCTCGATCATTTGGCCCGTGTCATCACACACAACTGCGTGACCTTGATGGACGCATTCAAGAAGGTCACCGCGCCAAACTTCAACCATATCTACCGGATTTGCCATTTTATTGCCTTCTTAGATTGTCAAAGTAACTTGCGATAACACGCCCACAGCCGCTTTGAGGGCTTCCCCCCCCGCGCGATTATTTGCTAAGGGTGGGATATCGAGTTGAACAATACCTCGCTAGTCCCAAAGATGCCACAAGATGCATCGCGGATCAGGTGAGGTTTCCAGAGGCACGGACAGCTTGGAGGCTGTGACATGATTTTGAATTTTCCACGTATGATTGGCATTGCGGCAGCGATGCTTTTGACGACAGCCGCTATGGCGCAAGAAGACAGCAGCAACCGCGTTTCTGCCAGTACTGACTGGAGCGTTTTTGTTGAAAGCGATCCAAAAGAATGCTGGGCCGTTTCTGCGCCCAAGGAAACACTGAACACCCGTGACGGCAATACCGTTGACGTGCGCCGCGGTGATATTCGCCTTATCGTGTTTTACCGCCCCGGCGAAAACGTGAACGGTCAGGTTATGTTTACGGGTGGTTATCCATTCGCTACAGATTCGACTGTTAGCATCCAAATCGGCGATGCAAGCTTTCAGATGTTCACCCAAGGCGAGACCGCATGGCCCGCCAGCCCAGAAGAAGACGTGAATTTTGTAGCCGCCATGAAGCGTGGCGCGAATGCCGTTCTGACCGCCCGTTCCGGTCGTGGCACGCAAACCCAAGATACATTCAGCCTGCTGGGCTTCACCGCAGCCGTGGATGAGGCCGGTAACCGCTGCGCGGGTTGATCAAATTCCTCGGAATTTAATCATGCCTCCGGCGGGGATATTTTTGCTCTGAAGAAGTATTGAAGGCGGCTTTCTTGTGAAGGCCGTCTCTTTCTCTTATATGCCAGTCTAATCCTGAATTGAGAGTATGCACATGGACGTCAAAGCCCCCATCACGCAAGACGTGCTGACCATTCCGCGCAAAGCGCCCGATGGTCCGCAGAACTTGATTGGTTTGTCGCGCGATCAGATGCGTGATGCATTGATTGCTGTTGGTACTCCTGAAAAGCAGGCGAAAATGCGCGTCGGCCAGATTTGGCAGTGGCTTTATCATTGGGGCACACGCGATTTCGCTTTGATGACCAATTTGGCAAAAGACTATCGCACGATGCTGTCCGAAAATTTCGTGATTACATTGCCAGAGGTCGTGACACGCCAAGTCTCTGATGATGGCACGCGCAAGTATCTGGTTCGCATTGCGGGCGGTCACGAGGTCGAAGTCGTTTATATTCCTGAAACCGACCGCGGCACGCTGTGTATTTCTAGCCAAGTAGGCTGCACACTGACCTGTTCGTTTTGTCATACTGGCACCCAAAAACTAGTCCGCAATTTGACCGCCGCCGAGATTGTCGGTCAGGTCATGATTGCCCGTGATGATTTGGGCGAATGGCCCGAAAAGGGCGCGCCAAAGAATGAAACGCGGCTTCTATCCAATATCGTGCTGATGGGGATGGGCGAGCCGCTTTATAATTTTGAGAACGTGCGTGATGCGATGAAGATCGCAATGGACCCAGAAGGTCTTTCAATGTCGCGCCGTCGGATCACCTTGTCGACCTCTGGTGTCGTGCCAGAAATTGCGCGCACTGCTTCTGAAATCGGCTGTATGTTGGCGATCTCTTTTCACGCAACAACTGATGAAGTGCGCGACGGGCTTGTGCCGATCAACAAACGCTGGCCGCTGGCCGTGTTGCTAGAGGCGTTGCGCGCCTACCCCAAGGTTTCGAATTCGGAACGGATCACATTTGAATATGTGATGCTGGATGGCGTGAATGACAGTGACGAAGATGCCCACCGACTGGTGAAACTGATCGAGGGCATTCCTGCCAAGATCAACCTGATCCCTTTCAACGAATGGCCCGGTGCGCCCTACAAACGGTCATCCAACAACCGTATCCGCAAATTTGCCGACATCATCTATAAAGCAGGCTATGCCTCCCCGATCCGCACTCCGCGCGGCGAGGATATCATGGCAGCCTGTGGCCAGCTAAAGTCGGCAACAGAGCGTTCGCGCAAATCCAAAGCACAGATCGCTGCAGAAGCCGGGATTTAAACCAGCAACGCCTGCGCCTCAGTCGGCGACAGGGCCGCGGGACGTTCGCAAGTTGTGCTAAGGTCAATGAACCGCCGCTCTTTGCCTGCGCGCAGGATGCTGGTCATCACATCAACCGCATGCACCGCAAGGTCGATGCTGCACCGATGTGCGCGCCCTTCGGCGATGGCGGCTGCCATATCGGCAAGGCCTGCGCAGCGATAGTTGGCAAGGTCATCTTGGTTCGGCACACCAAAGGGGTGATCCCATGCGGGTAGCGCTGTGATCTCTGCGCCCGCGACGCTTTTCTCGACCACCCCACCAAAGAAATTCGGGTCAGGGACAAAAAGCGATCCGGTTTCGCCGTAAAGCTCCATATGGGCGTGGCGATGCGCCCAGACATCCCAGCTGGTCCCTAAGGTGACAGTTGCGCCGTTCGCGAAATCAAGCAGCGCGTGAATGTTGGTTGGCGTATCAACGGGGACCGTTTCGCCTTTGCGCGGGCCGATGCCGATTGTGCGCTCTGCGTAGGTCGCGGTGGCCAAGGCTGTCACAGATTTCACGGGGCCCAAAAGTTGGATCAGGTTGGTCACATAATAGGGACCGATGTCCAACACTGGCCCTGCGCCGGGTTGAAAGAAGAAATCGGGGTTCGGGTGCCATGCCTCCATGCCGTGACCCATGACGTGACACGTCCCACCGATGATTTGACCGACGTCACCTGCATCGATCGCAGCGCGCGCTTGCTGATGTGCGCCACCCAAAAACGTGTCAGGCGCTGAACCGATGGATAGCCCCTTCGAGGCAGCCAATTCACGCAACTCTTCGCCCTCTTGCAGGGTCAGCACCAACGGCTTTTCGGAATAGGCGTGTTTGCCTGCCTCTAGAATGCGCTTGGTGACTTCGAAATGCACTGCTGGGATGGTCAGGTTCACGATCACATCGACGTCCGGCGCTTTGAGCAGGTCTTCGACCGTTTCGGCGCGCACATCGTATTCTGCCGCGCGTGCATGTGCCGCATCCATATTAATGTCAGCCACTGCCACTGGTTTAAGTGACTTAAAAAGCGGAGCAAGCCCCAGATAAGAGGTCGCGATATAGCCGCATCCAATGATGCCAACGCCAAGCTGTGTCATGGTGCGTTCCTTTAGAGTTTCTGCACGGACGCAAGGCTGCGTGCCGCAAAGCGTTGGTCGTCTGATGGGTTGTCATGCTCGACCACATAATGATCGACACCTGCTGCTTGCAGCGCACTGTGGATCGATGCCCAGTCCATCGTTCCATGGCCCACATCAGCCCAGCCATCCTCATTCCCGCAAGTACCTTCGGCAGCGATGTCTTTGATATGCGCGGTCGTGATCCGGCCAGCGTATTTCTCGATCCACTCGCGCGGATCGTAGCCCGCCCTGCGCACCCAACCTAGATCAAGCTCAAGCATGATGTCGTCACCGCCTGCGACAATCAAATCAAGCGGTGTGTCACCCTGCGATGTCGGGACGCATTCGAAATCATGGTTGTGCCAACCAAAGATCAGCCCAGCGTCCTGCAACGGTTTGCCTGCCGCAGCCAACCGTTTGCCAAAAGCGGCCCATTCGCTTGAAGTTGTGGGGCGTTCTTCAGCAGTCAGATATGGCGCAAAGACCTTTTCCAGCCCTAGCCGACGCGCAATCGCAATCGTGCCTGCTGGATCACTTTCGATTTCATCAAGCGCCACATGCCCGCTGCGCATCTGCAAGCCGCTGGCGTCTAGACCTGCCTTGAGCGCATCAACGTCATCTAGCAGTGCACCGTATCCTTCGACCTCACTGTAGCCAGTTCTGGCCAGCATTTGCAGCGTTTCCGCCAATGGCAAGTGATTGCGGGAACAATAAAGCTGATAGGAAATCCGAGGCATATGGCGGCCTTTCTATGCGTAGGTGGCACTGTGCAGATCGCGCAGCGTGAAGGTTGGGGTGTCATCAGGATTGGTTGGTGTGAACGATATAGTGACCTGTTGATCTGGCAAAAGCGTGATGGAGTTTTGATCAAAGCGACCTGATACGTCCGCCTCAACCGCTACGAAAAGCGCGAGCGATGTGGCGCGTAGCGTGATTTGATTGCCCGTGATTTCGCAAGTCAGACCGCTGGGCTGCAGATCGTAGTCCTTGTACGTGCGCGGTGCGAAAGTGTCTGATCCGCTGTTACCGCTGGCCGCGTTCCATGTGAAATAAAGCATCTCGTCACTGGCCAACGCAGATTCCGCGAGGGTCAGAATGGTGCAAGCCGCCTCACCCACAGACGCAGCTCCAGTGCCTAATTCGCGCAGGATGCCATGCATATTTACCGCGAACACATCCACAGTCACATCGCAGACGCTTGGATCATCGTTGATCGCACGCAGCTCAATCTGCCCGTCCTTCGGCACGGCGGTAACCAATTGGGGCGCATAGAAATCCCGCGCCATATGGTGCAGCAGCTTCCAATCACCGCCATGGTTCAATGAGGCCCATGAACAGACCGGCCACGTATCATTCAGCTGCCAAATCAGTGTGCCCATGCAATGCGGTTTCAGGCTGCGCCAATGGGTGACAGCGGTCTTGATCGCGATGCCTTGCTGGACCTGTGACAGATAGACGAAATCGTCGAAATGCTTGGGCCAGCGAAAGTAACGAAACATTGTTTCAGCGATACGGGCGTTACCTCCTGCGTTTTTCTGGTGCGCCTCTAGGACGGGTGCCGCGATGTTATGGTCGGGCGTGTCCGCAAATTGCCTTATCGACGTCATGGACGGATAGCTCTGAAAACCAAACTCGGAACAAAAGCGCGGCGCCACATCGCGGTAGTGATCAAAATCGCGGCCTTCATGCCAGACCGACCAGAAATGCATGTCACCGGACCCGTCATCATGCCACGCATCGTTGAAATTCAAAGGACCCGGCGAAGGCGACGATGGCCACCAGATTGCATGGGGGTCAGCTGTTTTTAAAGCCCGCTCGATCGTGTAGTTAAGGCGGTCGTAGTTCACCAGATAGCGGTCACGGTCGGCACGGGTTTCTTTGAACCACGTCAGCGCACCGATCAGCTCATTGTCCCCGCACCATAGCGCCAAACAAGCGTGATGCTGCAATCGCTGGACGTTTTCAGTCACCTCAACACGGACATTTTCAAGATAATTCGCGTCCGAAGGATAGATATTGCAGGCGAACATAAAGTCCTGCCAAACCATCAAACCCATCTCGTCGCACAGGTCATAGAACCAATCCGCCTCGTAGCGGCCCCCGCCCCAGATGCGGATCATGTTCATGTTTGCGTCGACCGCGGATTGCAAAAGATCGCGGGTTTTTGCGGGGGTGATTTGTCCTGCAAGCGCGTCGGCGGGGATCCAGTTGGCCCCTTTGGCAAAGATATCGCGGCCGTTGATGCGGAACTTGAAACCAAGGCCAGCGTCATCTTTTTCGGTAATCAGCTTCACCTTGCGCAAACCGATGCGGCGCGTGGCCTTTGCCTTGGCGAAGGACACCTCAAGGTCATAGAGCGGCTGATCGCCTTGACCTACCGGCCACCAAATTAGCGGGTTTTGGATGGTCGTGGACAAGATGCATCGGCCTTGCACTGCTTGTCCGGTGACAGTTTGCCCGTCAATCATTGCCGTGACGGGACCCTCGTGGTTGCTGAGCGCTAGATTGATCGTCAGCTCAACTTCGTCACCGGTGTGGCTCTGATCAACTGTCAGATAGTCCAAGCGTGGCGCTTTGCTGGGCTCGATTGCCAGCACCCCATAAATCCCAAAAGGGGCCAGTGCGATGTTCCAATCCCAACCATAATCACACTGCGGCTTGCGCAGCAGATTAACGTTCGGGATGGGGTTATTACCTTCTTGATAGGGTAGATAAAAAGGCTGCGCTGCCTGAAGCTGAGCCGCGTGCGCAATAGAGTTCTTGAACGTCAGAGTGATCGTGTTCTCGCCAACATGTGCTGCGCCCGCAAGGCTCACTCGGAAATCGCGAAAGGCGTTGTCGCATAGCAAAATGACCTGCCCGTTCACGGCAACTTCGACGATTGTATCGACATCGGATAGGACTAAATCGACATCTGTCTCTGTGAGGTTGAACGTGCGGGTTGCTTGCCAATCCCGCTCAGCAATCCAACGCAATTCGTATTCATTCCGGCCCCAATAGGGATCAGGGATCAAGCCTGCGTCATGCAAGGCGCTGATGCCGTCGGTTGGTAAATTGATGACACAGGTATGGTCGCCGCTGTCGTCAGACAGGGACCACTGACCCGCCAAATTGAGTTGGGTCACAAGCGATCCTCGGTTGCTTTATCGAACAGCGATGCCCGAGACGGATCGACGCCAATCTCAATGGTTTCGCCAGCTTTCACGATAGCTTGTCCGTCCATGCGGATACGGAAAATATATGCGCCCAACTTGGCGTAAACCAGTGTGTCAGACCCCATCGGTTCGACCAAATCGACATCAACGCTGAACTGCAGCGGCGCGTTCTTGACCAGTTCGCCGGTCACGACATGTTCTGGCCGGATGCCAATCACAGCAGGACGGTCGGCAGTTTGCGGATCAGCAAATTCATAGCCGGCCATCGGCATCACCATGTCATCGACCTTAAAACTGCCGTCTTCTAAATGGCCCTCAAGAAAATTCATGGATGGGCTGCCGATAAAGTCCGCCACATAAAGGTTGCGCGGCTTGTTATAAATCTCGTCCGGGCTGCCCAATTGCATGATGGCGCCGCCTTTCATGACTGCGATCCGGTCGGCTAGCGTCATCGCTTCGACCTGATCATGGGTCACGTAGATCATCGTGTTCTGCAATTGGTTGTGCAGGCGTTTCAACTCAACCCGCAGATCAACGCGCAGCTTGGCATCAAGGTTTGATAGCGGCTCGTCGAACAAGAACACATCAACGTCGCGAACAAGCGCACGGCCAATGGCGACACGCTGGCGCTGACCGCCAGACAAAGCACCCGGTTTGCGATCCAAAAGCGGGCCGATTTGCAGAATGTCAGCCGCGCGCGCAACACGCTTTTCGATCTCGTCCTTAGGCAGTTTGGCGTTCTTCAAACCAAAGGACAGGTTCCCCTTCACCGTCATCTGCGGATAAAGCGCGTAGGATTGGAACACCATGCCAATGCCCCGCTCGGACGGTTCTTCCCATGTGACGTTCTTGCCTTTGATGTGGATTTGGCCGTCCGTCACTTCGAGCAAACCTGCGATGCAATTCAGCAAAGTAGACTTGCCGCATCCCGATGAACCGAGCAGCACCAAGAATTCACCCTCGTTGATATTCAGATTGAGGTTTTTCAGGACTTTGACAGCACCAAAGGCCAGATCGAGTTGTTTGATTTCTACGGAATAGCTCATCCTTTGACGGCCCCTGCTGCGATGCCTCGGACAAAAAGTTTGCCTGACGCGAAATAGATAACGAGTGGCACAAGGCCGGTGAGAAGTGTCGCCGCCATATTGACGTTGTATTCCTTGATCCCTTGGACCGAGTTAACGATGTTATTAAGCTGCACGGTCATAGGATAGGTTGCCGGTTTGGTGTAGATCACCCCAAACAAGAAATCGTTCCAGATGCCCGTGACCTGCAAGATGATCGCGACCACAAAAATCGGTAGCGCCATTGGCAGCATGATCTGAAAATAGATCCGCCAGAACCCTGCGCCATCAACGCGCGCGGCCTTAAACAGCTCTTCGGGGATAGAGGCAAAGTAGTTGCGAAATAGCAGTGTCAAAATTGGCATACCAAAGATCGTATGCACCAGAACCAATCCGCCCAAATCACCCATGAGACCGACTTCGCGCAGCAAAATCACAATAGGATAAATCATCGTTTGGTAGGGAATGAATGCACCAAGGATGAGGATCGTAAAGAACACCTCTGAGCCTTTGAATTTCCAATGCGACAGGGCGTAACCGTTCACTGACGCGATAGAGATCGACAGGATGACGGAAGGAATCAGGATCTGGACAGAGTTCCAGAACCCGCGTGATAACCCGTCACAGTTCACGCCTGTGCAGGCCTCTGACCATGCTTTTACCCATGGTTCAAATGTGATTTCCAAAGGCGGGCCAAAGACATTGCCCATGCGGATTTCGGGCATTCCCTTTAGCGACGTCACGACCATCACATAAAGCGGTAGCAAGTAGTACATGCTGACCATGATCAACGTGCCATAAAGGAAGATGTTAGCGCGGCTGAACCGCTTTTTTGGCTTAGGGCCGGTGGGGCCGGTCAATGCGATATCAGGCATTCTTTTTGCCTCCAAATTCGAGGTAGGCCCATGGGATCAGAATGATGATCACCGACACAAGCATCATGGTGGATGCCGCAAATCCTTGCCCAAGATTTTGGGCGCGGAACATATATTCAATGACATATTTAGCGGGCACCTCGGAACTGATCCCCGGGCCACCATTCGTTTGGGCCACGACCAGATCGTACAGCTTGATGATGCCTGAAGCGATCAGCACAAGGGCTGTTACAAACACGGGCCGCATCATCGGGATAATAATGCGGATATAAGTTTTCACAGTACCTATCCCGTCTACACGGGCGGCGTTCCAGATGTCTTCATCAATGCCGCGCAAGCCTGCCAGCATGATGCACATGATTAGGCCCGATCCTTGCCAGATGCCCGCAATCAGCAGGCCAAACATCACAGTGTCGGGGTCATTCAACGGATCAAAGCTAAAGCTTTCCCAGCCCCAACCTTGGACCAGTGATTCCATGCCAAAATCTGGATTTAGAATCCACTGCCACGCGATGCCGGTCACAACAAAAGACAGCGCGAAAGGGTATAGGAAAATCGTGCGGAACGCGCTTTCAAACCGGATCTTTCGGTCAAGCAAAGCGGCAAGGAAAAAGCCAATCGTCAAGGTAAGCACCAACGAGCAAGCCCCATAAAGCGCCAAGTTCGAGATCGAGATCAGCCAGCGTGGCGTGTCCCAAAGGCGTTCGTATTGATCAAGACCGACCCAGTTCAATTTGGGCAGCAATCTTGAGCCTGTGAACGAATGGACAACCGTCCAAAGCGTTCCGCCCATAAAGACAACAACTGCCGTTAAGATCATCGGGATCGAAGCAAGTTTGGCCATTGGATTGCGGAACAACCGCATCGGACGTTTGGCACGCGTGGCGCTTACTGGCGTCCCGTCTTCAACCACTGACATGGTGGTTCTCCCCTGTTAGCGACATTTGATCTGATCTTGCGCCAAACCTTTTTCCGCAGTGTCCAAACGGCCCACCCGACGCATCGGGCAGGCCACTCGGGAGGTAACTTAGTCTGCAGAAGCGATCAGATCAGCATAACGCGCTTGAGCGTCTGCTGCTGGCATATCGCCTGACCAGAACTCAGCCATCAGATCTTCGATCTGTGTCTGAGTGTCTGCGGACAATGACTGATCACCCGATGGCAGAACGCCACCGTCAGCCAAAATGCCCAGGCCCTTTTGCATACAGCCGTTGGCTGCAGTCATGTCGATGTCACCGCGCACAGGCAATGAACCTTTGGCAAGGTTAAAGGACACTTGGACCTCAGGTGAAATCAGCAACGCGGCCAGTTCTTTCTGGGCGGCTGTGATTTCCGGATCTTCGTTCACAGGGAAGTAGAACGCATCGCCACCTGTGTCCAAAATCGCATTTAGACCCAAACCTGGAAGGCAAGAATAGTCTTCGCCCTCAACCTGTCCCGCCACAGAGAATTCACCCTGCGCCCAGTCACCCATCAGCTGCGCGCCAGCCATACCGGTGATGACCATATTGGTCGCTTGGTTCCAGTCTTGAACGTTGCTTTCGCGGGCCAATTCACGCGCGTCAGCAGCAGCATTAAACACGGCTGTATACTCTGGTCCGCGTGCCGTATCGGCATTTTTGTTGACGGTCACGTCACGCCATGCGTCCAAACCAGCGACAGCAATTGTGATCGCACCAAAGGCAAGGTTTTGTTGCCAGCCCTGCTGACCCATCGCAAGTGGAACCATGCCTGCCGCTTCAATTGCGGATGCAGATGCCACAAATTCATTCCAATCAGCCGGCACATCAAGGCCAGCTTTTTCGTAGGCGTCGTGGCTTAACCACAACCACTGAGCAGAGTGAATGTTGACGGGAACGCAATAAATACGGCCGTCCAATGTGCAGCTATCCAACAACGAAGTTGGGTTCACGATATCCGTCCAACCGCCCGCTTGCGCCACGTCAGTGAGGTCAAGCATCATGCCCGCCTCGATCAATTCCTCGGCTTGGCGACCATGGTTTAGCTGGGTCGCGCCCATCGGATCACCGCCCAAAATGCGGCTAATGATGATCGGGCGTGCTGTGCCGCCAGATCCGGCAATTGCTCCATCAACCCATGTGTTGCCTGTGGCGTTCCACGCATCGGCAAACTTGCCAACGGCTGCGGCTTCACCACCTGATGTCCACCAATGTGTCACCTCAAGTTCAACAGCTGAAACGGATGACGCGCTCATGATCGCAGTCGCGGCGAGTAGTTTTGTTGTTAGCTTCACGATTCTCTCCTCCCTGGTTCTAAATCGTTATAGTAGAAACTATATCGATTTAGATTGACCTCGCAAGGAAAATTAAGCCACACTAATGACATCCGAACCGCATTGACGTAAGACACTGTTGTCAGGTTGTTTTTGGCGATATCAGCGCAGGAATGGCGCCGAACAGGCCCCCCAACGCAACGTCAGATCAGGAGAAACGGCATCATGCAGAACGGCAAGTCACAGCCCAAACCGGCGATGACAAACCTGACATCTGACGGGAAACCGACGCTCAAAACGATTGCGCGCCTCAGCGGTTTGGCCGTGCCAACCGTGTCGCGCGCCCTGAATGACGCGCCCGATATAGGTGCCGCGACCAAACAGCTGATCCGCAAGATTGCCGATGATATTGGCTATGTACCTAACCGTGCGGGGGTCAGGTTGCGTACGGGCCGCACGAATGTGATCAGCCTTGTGATGTCCACCGAACACGATCTGATGAGCCACACCGCCCGCCTGATTGCATCAGTGGCAAGTGGGCTGCGGCACACGCCTTTTCATCTGATCGTGACCCCGTTCTTCCCCGACCAAGACCCGATGGATCCCGTCCGCTATATCGTTGAAACGGGATCAGCGGACGCAATCATCATGAACCAAATTCAGCCTGACGACCCCCGTGTCGCCTATTTGATGTCACGCAAGTTTCCGTTTGCCTCGCATGGCCGCACGAATTGGTCAGACCAGCATCCATACTATGACTTTGACAACAAAGCCTTTGGCGAAATTGCTGTCGACAGACTGGCTGCACGCGGGCGCAAGAACATTTTTGTGATCGCGCCACCAACGATACACAGCTACGCACAGCATATGATTGCAGGCGTCAAAGAAAGAGGCGAGGCGAATGGCGTGAATGTCATGATCGCCGATGGCATCACCAGCGATACGGCCAGCGCCGAAGTCGTGGCGCACGTCCGGCAGGCGTTGAAGGATCACCCCCAGATCGATGCAGTTGTCACCGCCTCGACCTCTTCTGCGATGGCCGCTGTTGCCGCGCTGGAACAGCACGGCGCGCATGTAGGTCGCGAAATTGACGTCTTCTCAAAAGAGGCGATGCCGTTCCTCAAGCTGTTCCGCGCAGATATTCTGACGATTTCAGAACAGGTAAATTCGGCGGGGGATTTTCTGGCTCGCGCCGCGATCCAAGCCATTCGCAAACCCGAAGATCCGCCGATGCAAGAACTCGAAGTACCGTCACAAGACACGGTCTAGCGTCTTCAATATCTCATCAATCGGTCGGTCCTCCGAAATCGCCGCCATGCTGCTGCGCTAGCGCATTGCCGGCGGTGGATTTCCCCGATCCCGAAACCTCAATCACCATAATGTCCCGATGCATTTAGCGTCCGGGGATAGAGCCGCGTTTTTCGCCTTTGCCTTCCCAGTTTTCCAAGGCGGCAATTGCCTCTTCTGCGGTGTCGACAAAACGGAACAGCTTGAGATCATCCGCTGAAATAGTGCCCGCATCCGCGAGCGCATCCCAATTGATGATCTTTTCCCAAAACGCGCGGCCGAAAAGCAAGAACGGCACTTGTTCCATGCGGCCCGTCTGAATCAAGGTCAGCGCCTCGAACATTTCGTCCAATGTGCCAAAACCACCTGGAAACACGCAAACCGCAGACGCGCGCATCAGGAAATGCATTTTGCGGATCGCAAAGTAGTGAAAGTTAAAACACAGCTCTGGCGTCACATATTCATTGGGAGCTTGTTCGTGTGGCAACACAATGTTCAGGCCAATGGATCGCCCTCCTGCCTCTAGCGCGCCGCGATTGCCTGCTTCCATCACACCGGGGCCACCGCCTGTGGCAATCACATTATCGGTACCGCCCGTTTCCAACGATTTGGCTGTGATCATTCTCGAAAAGCGCCGCGCCTCTTCGTAGTATTGCGACAAGTCTGCAAGGGTTTGCGTGCGGGCTGTGTCTTTTTTGGCGGGCTCTGGAATCCGTGCACCGCCAAATAGCACGATTGTTGAATTCACTCCTGCTTCGTCCATCAGTAATTCAGGCTTGAGCAACTCCAACTGAAGGCGGACAGGTCGTAGTTCTTCGCGGCACATGAAATCGTCATCGGCGAATGCCAATGCATAAGATGGCGCACGGGTCTGGGGCGTGTCAGGGACGCCTTTGACCTCTTCAATATCTTGGTGGCTGTCGCGGAACGGGTGGTGGCGGTTGTCTTTCATGACAGTATTTTCCTTTTAGATTTACAGCTAGGTTTGCCCGCCTGCATCAAAGATGCAATTGCCAATTGGCCCTTTGTTTCTTATGGCAGGGACCAGACAGCCAAAGGATTTTACCATGACCACGAACAATGCCGCTCTTGAGACCGCAATCGAAGCCGCGTGGGATGCCCGCGATCAGATCACCACATCGACGACCGGTGAAACCCGCGAAGCGATTGAGGACACCTTGAACGCCCTTGATAGCGGTGCATTGCGTGTGGCCCAAAAAATGGACGACGGCAGCTGGCATGTGAACCAATGGGCTAAAAAAGCAGTGCTTTTGTCATTCCGTCTGAACGATATGGAGCCGATTTCCGGCGGCAATGGCGGATCGACGTGGTGGGACAAAGTACCATCGAAGTTTGACGGCTGGGATGAAGCCCAGTGGCGCAAGGCTGGTTTCCGCGCGGTACCTGGTTCCATCGTGCGTCGCTCTGCCTACATCGCTAAGGGCGTCGTTTTGATGCCATCTTTCGTGAACATCGGCGCATATGTCGACGAGGGTTCCATGGTTGATGGATGGGCCACGGTCGGGTCGTGCGCACAAATCGGCAAGAATGTGCATCTATCTGGTGGTGTCGGTATCGGCGGTGTTCTGGAACCAATGCAGGCTGGCCCGACAATCATTGAAGACAATTGCTTTATCGGGGCCCGTTCTGAGGTCGTCGAAGGCTGCATCGTTCGCGAAGGGTCCGTTCTTGGTATGGGTGTCTTTATCGGCCAATCCACCAAAATCGTGGACCGCGAAACCGGCGAAGTCATGTATGGCGAAGTGCCGCCCTATTCCGTCGTTGTCGCAGGTTCGATGCCATCAAAGAACAATGTCAGCCTGTACTGTGCAGTCATCGTAAAGCGCGTGGATGAACGCACCCGCTCCAAGACCGGCATCAACGAATTGCTGCGTGATTAAATGATCTTAAGCCGCATACTGTCGCGCAAACGCATTGCAGCTGGGGTTCGTCCGTCGTTCAAGGCTGCTTGGGCGCCGGTGGCGTTTGACGTTCTCATCATTGCAATCGTGCTTGCCGTCCTTTGGGGGCCAGCATTGACCTTTATCTACGTGATGGAATTTTCGCTGTTTCTGACCATCGTCGTTTTAATGGTTCTAATCTATGCGCCTTTGCAGATCGTGATTATCGTCTCTACGATTGCAGCGGTGCGGTCGCGCTGGGAAGAGAAAGAAACCAAATGACCAAGAAAGAAAGCCGCCAGCAGGTCTATACCTTACTGGTCGAAGTCGGCCGTAGCGCCGATGATGGACTGCCCGCCGAGGCCACGGGTGCGGCGTTGATGTGCTATGCCAGTGGCATCGACGAGGCCGAAGCCGTGCGTGAAACCGTCGCGATCCTCAAGCAGGCCGATCTCGCGCCTCTTGATGTATCCGGGTACGGCACATTGGACGAACGGATCGCCGAAGGGCACGACATTCCCGAAGAAGAGATCACTTTGATGGACCGTGCATTGGCTGAAAACAGCGTGATCGTAGCACAAATGACGCCGTTCTTCGATAAGATCTAAGGGGTCACGCGCCTTGTCAGTGATCCTTCAAGACCATCTACCCGACTTACATACAGACAATCCGCGGCTTCCCGGTACAATGCCATGTGACGCCAATGACTGGCTGCGGACTGACGAAGCTTACGCCGCCCAAATGCAGTACCGCGCAGACCTGTTGTCCAAGCAGCAAGATGCAGTGCTTTATGAACCTGCGACATCCCGTGACGCGCGCATTGAAGTCTTGACCGAAGCGCTGAAAATTCTGCCGCGGCTTGGATTCACCATCTCTGAAACCCACGTCATTTGCCCCGACGCACGCGTTGTTGCGATTGACTGGAACGCGCCGTTGAAAACACTGGGGCATCTTGTTCAAGAAGACATCTGCATTCTTGAAAAACGCGGAACAGAGCATGTGCTGACAGGCGCTGTCTTGTGCTTTCCAGCCAATTGGCGATTGGCCGATAAAGTAGACCGCCCGCTGGTCGGCATTCATGCCCCTGTTGTGGAATATGACGATAACATTGCTCGCCGCGTGCAAAGGTTGTTTGACGGGGTACGGGTGGGGATGCCGCTGTGGCGGTTCAACAAACTGCGCTATGAGCATGCCGATTTGCATCAGCCGTTCCGGCGGGCAGAGGGCGATATCCTTCCGTTCGTCCGGTCTGAACGGCAATGCATTTTGCGCCTACCGCGATCAGATGCTGTGGTGTTTACCATCCATACATTTGTGGTGCGCAGCTAGGGTTGCGCAATTCAGTGCCCTCTTTAATGTTCAGGTCATGACACAATACACAGGAAAATGCCTTTGCGGGGCGGTCACATATGTGGCCGAAGGGCCGCCAGTGATTGTTGCGCAATGTCACTGCGACGCCTGCAAAAGGCATAGCGGAACGGGCCACACCGTGGGTGCAATGTTTGCGGCAAGCGCAGTTACCGTGCGCGGTAACATGCGCGAATTCAGTTATTTATCCGACAAGGGCTCGCAAGTGACAAAGGTGTCCTGCGCAACCTGCGCCAGCCCCATTTACGGCCAAAACACCCACTTGCCCGATCATTTGACCCTGACGCTTGGGACGATGGATGATGCAAGCGATTTGGAAGTCGGCGTTGTCATATACACACGCGACAAACCCCATTGGGACCAGCTTGAGCAAGACACCGCCTCTTTTTTAACCCAACCTGACTGGAAGCCCGAAGGATAGGCTATACAGTCCATCCGAGGCCGCAATGGACCAAGGTTTCATAATGCGCTAGTCTTCCACATGGGCAAGAAACTGGCCCCGCTCATGCACGATCAGGGCTACTTAAAGGAAAGTCAGCACATGAAAAAGATCGATGTCGACGCAGACACCAAGCGCTCGAAATTCTTAATCAAGGCAATGGTTTTTCAGGTTGTTCTGATCTTGGTCATTATGTTTCTCTTTTGGGGCTATTTGTCCGCCTGATTGCGCCTAAATAACCAAACTGCTCAAATCCAAAATTGCATCCCTGCGCCCTTCCCGCTAGCCATAGCGAAAAGGAGCCTTGCCCATGTCCCCGATTGATCCCGTTGCCCTGACCGCTGATCTGGTCCGCTGCCCATCCGTCACACCGATTGAGGGTGGCGCACTGGTTTTACTGGAAGACGTCCTAACCAAAGGCGGGTTTACGTGCACCCGCGTGGATCGCGGCGGAATTTCAAACCTTTATGCCCGATGGGGCAGGCAGGGTGCCAACCGCACTTTTGGCTTTAATGGTCACACCGACGTGGTCCCTTTGGGGGACGAGGCTGCATGGACAATGCCGCCCTTTGGCGCCGAGATTAAGGATGGGTATCTGTACGGGCGCGGATCCACAGATATGAAATCCGGTGTTGCCGCGTTTGCAGCCGCCGCGATTGATTTCGTGAACGATACCCCCCCCGACGGTGCCGTCGTGCTGGCCATTACGGGCGATGAAGAGGCTGACGCGCTTGATGGAACGACCGCCCTGCTGGACTGGATGAACGCAAACAACGAGGCGATGACCGTTTGCTTGGTGGGCGAACCCACTTGCCCTGATGTCATGGGCGAGGCGATGAAAATCGGGCGGCGTGGGTCGATGACCGCGTTCTTTACCGTGACCGGTGTGCAGGGCCACGCAGCATATCAGCACCGCGCCAAGAACCCGATGCCCGCAATGGCGCGCCTCATGGATGTGCTGTCGTCGCGCGTGCTAGACGGTGGCACTGATCACTTTGACCCCTCATCGCTTCAGGTGCTGACGATCGATACTGGCAATCCCGCGACGAACGTCATTCCCGCCCAGACCAAAGCATGCGTCAACATCCGTTTTAACGACACACACAACAGCGCGGACCTTACCGCATGGATGCAAGTCGAGGCTGACAAGGTCGCTGCCGAATTTGATGTGAAGGTCGCGATGCAGGTCAAAGTGTCGGGTGAAAGCTTTATCACCCCTCCCGGTCCGCTTTCTGATCTCATCGGCAAAGCAGTCGAGGCTGAAACAGGGCGCAAACCAGAATTGTCCACGTCGGGTGGCACCTCTGACGCGCGGTTTGTGAAACACCACTGTCCGGTCGTAGAATTCGGGTTGGTTGGCAAGACCATGCACCAGGTTGATGAACGGGTGATGGTCGCACAAATTGGTGAACTCAAGACGATCTATAAGCGTATTCTAACAGACTATTTTGCATCGACATGACGCACGCCAATTTGGATGACGCCCCCCGCATGGCGTGTTAGGGCTGGCCCATGACACGCATACCTTCAAAATCCGAGATCCTCGCATGGATCGCCGAACACCCAACCAAAGCCGCCAAACGCGATATCGCCAAGGCCTTTGGGATCAAGGGTGCAGCCCGCATCGACCTGAAACGCTTGCTCAAGGAACTTGAGGAAGACGGTAAACTCAGCAAACGCCGCAGTTCATACCGCGACGCAGAGGATTTGCCGCCCGTTTCTGTTCTAGAAATAGTCGGGCCTGATGCCGACGGTGATCTTTTTGCCCGCCCACTCGAATGGGGCGGCAAGGGTGCTGAACCACGCATCTTGATGGTGCAGCGCGATAGCGATCCGGCACTTGGCGCAGGCGACCGCATTTTGGGCCGTGTCACAGCCGATCAGACCGAGGAATACAGCCACACAGGCCGCATGATCCGCCGGATTGACGCAAGCCCACAACGTGTGTTGGGTGTGTTTCGCGCGGAGTCCGAAGGTGGGCGCATCTTGCCCGTCGAAAAAGGTTCGGACAAACATTGGATCGTGGCTGCGGGTGCCACAGGCGGTGCCAAAGACGGTGAATTGGTCGAGGCCGAACAAGCCGGACCCAAAGGCCGCATGGGCCTGCCAAAAGCACGTATTGTGGCCCGCCTTGGTGACCCGTCCGGACCGCGCGCGGTTTCATTGATCGCAATCCATCAACATGGCATTCCAGATCACTTCCCTGACGCTGTGGTTGCTGAAGCAGATGCGGCCAAACCAGCGGGGCTTGGCAAACGCAAAGACCTACGCAAATTACCGCTTATTACAATCGACCCTTGGGATGCGCGTGACCATGATGATGCTTGCTTCGTTGAAGCCGATCCTGACCCTAAAAACGCGGGTGGCTATATCATCTGGGTCGCCATTGCCGATGTGGCCCACTACGTCACACCGAATTCTGAGCTGGACCACGAGGCGCGCAAGCGTGGGAACTCGACCTATTTCCCCGACCGTGTGGTGCCGATGCTGCCGGACCGCTTATCGGGCGATCTGTGTTCGCTGCATGAAGGTGTGGAACGTGCCTGCCTTGCGGTCGCGATGCGGATCGACACTGCGGGCGAAAAGATCGACCATGCATTTCATCGCGGCTTGATGAAATCAGTCGCGTCGCTGAACTACGAAGAAGTCCAAGACGCCGTCGACGGCCAACCCAACGACAAAACTGCACCTTTGTTGGACACGATTATCACCCCGCTTTATGCGGCATATGCTGCGCTGACGCAGGCGCGTGCCCGACGTGGGCCGCTTGAATTGGACCTGCCGGAACGGCAGATCATCCTTGATGACGCAGGCAAGGTCACATCGGTCCAGTTCAAAGAACGCCTTGATGCGCACCGTTTGATCGAAGAATTCATGGTGCTGGCCAATGTGGCTGCTGCCGAAACCCTCATCGCCAAGAAAACTGCGCTGTTGTTTCGCGTGCACGAAGAACCCAGCCCCCAGAAACTGGATTTGCTGCGTGAAGTAGCAAATGCGTCTGGATTGGTGCTGGCCAAGGGTCAGGTGCTAAAAACCACCCATCTGAATACACTTCTTAAGGGCGCAGCGGGAACCGAAAACCAAGAACTGATCAATATCGCGACGCTTAGGTCCATGACGCAGGCGTACTATAACCCTGAAAACTTTGGTCACTTCGGGCTGGCATTGCTGTCTTATGCGCATTTCACGTCGCCTATTCGTCGTTATGCCGATTTGATCGTGCATCGCGCACTGGTATCGTCGCATGGCTGGGGCAAGGATGGGCTAAGCCCTTGGGATATCGAACATCTGCCCGAGACAGCCCAACAGATCAGCGACACAGAGCGTCGCTCCATGACCGCAGAACGCGACACGACAGACCGCTATCTGGCGGCATTCCTATCGGACCGTATTGGTGCGGAAATGGGCGGACGGATAAGTGGGGTCGCGAAATTTGGCGTCTTTGTGAAACTGGATGAAACCGGCGCTGACGCAATGATCCCGATCCGCACTTTGGGCCGCGAGTTTTTCCATTACGACGCCGAAAGCCAAACACTGATGGGCTCCGATACGGGACTAGTCATTGGTTTGGGCCTGCGCGTTACGGTCAAATTGGCCGAGGCTGCACCGGTGACAGGCGGTTTGATTGCTGAGCTTATCGCCATTGATGACCGGATGGTGCCACGTGGCCCGTCACGTGGACGCGGCAAACCACCGCGCCGCAAAGCAGGGTCTGCCAGCAAGAAAGCCGCTAAGACAGCGCGCAAGGTCAAGCGTCAGCGCTAATAGTTACTCGAACGGCAGTGGCGTGCAGGTGCCGCCCTGCATGCAAGACGTCAGCATGTCTAGAACGTCTGGCGTGGGATCTTCGAAGATCATTCCGCCACATGCGCCCGCTTGCATCGTGACGGGCGGATCGCTGGCTGGCACAAAATAAATCGCCTCTGCCCCGCTGCGCGCGGACCCGCACCAAGGGCCTGCGCATGTAACCTGCAGCATTGCGCGACTGACATAGGGCGTGACGAACCCCGCCTTTGACAACCCCTTGCCCACAAAGCGCGCAGGGATTGGGTCAGGCGGTGGGACGTTTTCAAAACCATTGGTGCCTTGTGGCAGCGCGCTTTGGTCAAACGTCAACGCACCATAAAGCACGAAGTAGCTTTCAGGTTCAGCAGCCAGCTGTTGAAACGTAGTGACCGGATCAGGCCGCATACAGCTTAGCGCGTAGGCTTGGCCGCAAATGACGGCAAGCAGTGAGGCGAGGAAAAAGGCTTTCATATCAGTCCAATCCTACAACTTAGATTCGAATTCAGCCAAGACCTGTTCATAGACAGCGCGCTTGAACGGCACGATGCTGCCGACCAGATCGTTTGAGTCCATCCATTTCCAACTGGAAAACTCAGGGTGTTCAGTTTCAAGATCGACCTGACTGTCGACCCCGTGAAAGCGCATCAGATACCATTTTTGTTCTTGGCCCCGATAGCGGCCTTTCCAGATATTAGGGACCAATGCGTGAGGAATATCATAGCGGATCAGGCCCGCGCTTTCGCCCTCAATGGTCACAAACTTAGCTGGGATGCTTGTTTCTTCTTCCAACTCCCGCAGGGCCGCGTCGCGGGTTGTTTCACCCTTATCAACGCCGCCTTGGGGCATCTGCCAAGCGTCTGTGTCACGATCTTTGCGCTGTGCCACAAAGATATGCCCACGCGGATTGATCAGCATGACACCGACACAAGGGCGGTAGGGCAGTTGGGCGATTTCTTCTGGGGTCATAAACGGGCCTTGGTGTTTCATGTGGATTTCCTCTGGTCTGACCTGATTTAAGGCACAAGGTCCAGCGGTTATGCGATAACAAGGCGCGTTTCGTGCCGGATGCGGGCGGCGATCCAGCGCAAATGATCACGCCGAAACCCAACACAGCCAGCAGTCGGACGCCCTTTGCCCCGCCATTCATGAATAAATATCGCCGATCCACGCCCTTTGACCGCATAGGGCCAATTCCAATCGGTCAGGATGATCAAGTCGTACATCGGATCGGCGCGGCGCAAGCGTTCATGGCTAAATGCATGCGGAGCCCGCACCATCATGTTGTAGTCTTCGTCTTTGACATCATCAGACCACAGATCATGCGGGCCAATCGGCAACGCCCAGTCGGCAGGTTTGGCCATGCGGTCAGCACGGTAGAGCATCCCGACAATGCCGTGCGTGCCAAGCGGGGTGGCACCGTCGCCCTCGCGTTTACGTTTGGTCAGGCCGCCACGCCCGATGGTGCAAGGGAAACGGCGGTTCATGAAGCGAACGTGGTTGGGGGTCAGGACGAGGTCGGTTTGTTTCATA
>CBDTVI010000015.1:0-21828 GCA_965364065.1 uncultured Yoonia sp.
TCGACCGCCCCTTCAATGAACATGGACTGGTGGTGTTCTCCCAACCGTTCCCGCACCAACTCTTTGGCCCGTTGCTCATCTGTGGTGCGTCGTTCGCGATCAAACAGGGCCTCAATATCCGCATGCACTTTGGGCAAAGAACGCAGTGCATCTTGGTAGGTATTCCCCAGTTGGCGGTACACAGTTGCCTTGGGAATCACCGTGCGCAGGTCTTTTGGGACATTTCTTTTGTACCGGAAAGAGCCATTGGCCCGGCGGAACACGTAGCGGGGGAGCTTGAGGGGCATTGTCTGGTCCATGCTGAGGAGTGTCAGCCGCAGGATCACACGGCGCAACCCCCAACGACCCGTCAGACCTGACAAACCACAGCCCGAACCTGACGAAAGTGGTCCTCAAAGCGGTCCCGAAACTGGTCCCACAAAAACACAACCGTCTGATTTTGCTTAGTTTTCTTGGAGATATGAGGGGTTTGGTGGTGCCCAGGAGAGGACTCGAACCTCCACGTCCATACAGACACCAGCACCTGAAGCTGGCGCGTCTACCATTCCGCCACCTGGGCAGGTCACGTTCCGGCGATTTACGCGCGGTTTGCTGTACTGTCAACGCTTAACGCAGACAAATGCATGGCTCTGCTTTGAATCCTGTGATTGCGCCTTGTCCAAGGCCAGTCGCGCAGTTAAACCAAGCCCGTAGATTGAAGAGGCCCCCAGATGTCCAAGCTTGTCACGATTTTCGGCGGATCCGGTTTTGTCGGACGCTATGTCGCCCGCCGAATGGCGAAAGAAGGCTGGCGTGTGCGCGTTGCAGTCCGCAATGTGAATGAAGCCATGTTCGTACGCCCTTATGGTGCAGTCGGTCAGGTAGAGCCCGTTTTTTGCAATATTCGCGATGATGATAGCGTTGCTGCTGTGACCAACGGTGCAGATGCCGTTGTGAACTGTGTTGGTGTGCTGGACGAGGCTGGTAAGAATACCTTTGCAGCCGTGCAGGCCGAAGGTGCCGCGCGTATCGCGCGTATCGCGGCCGCTCACGGTGTCACTCGGATGGTCCACATCTCGGCTATTGGTGCAAATTCAGAGGCAGACAGCGCCTATTCTCGCACCAAAGCCGTAGGCGAGGCAGGTGTATTGGAACACTTGCCAAACGCAATCATCTTACGTCCTTCGATCATCTTTGGTTCCGAAGACCAGTTCTTTAACCGTTTCGCCGGAATGAGCCGCCTTGGCCCGATCCTGCCCGTGATTGGTGCTGATACTAAATTCCAACCTGTCTATGTCGATGATGTTGCCGCCGCTGCAGTGCAAGCTGTCGTGGGTAAGGTGCCTGCGGGTGTCTACGAATTGGGCGGACCTGATGTGCAAAGCTTCCGTGAGTTGATGCAACTCATGCTTGGTATTATCCGCCGCCGCCGGTTGATCATGAATACACCGTTTTGGATGGCTCGCTTGATGGCGTCTGGCTTTGGGCTTGTTCGCATGCTGTCGTTTGGGCTGATCAAAGGGCCGGTCACCAAAGATCAGGTGATAAACTTGGCTGTTGATAACGTCGTATCGGATGATGCGCAGGGCTTTGCAGCACTTGGCATACACCCCACCGCGATGGAGGCTGTTTTGCCTGATTATCTGTGGCGTTTCCGTCCGTCCGGTCAGTATGACGCGATCAAAGAATCTGCGAAAAACCTCAAGACCTAAGTATAGGCGATCCACAAAAGCACGACCCCTAGTGCGATCCGGTAGATCACATAGGGCGTGTAGCTGACGGATTTTAGAAGCCGCATCATAAGCGTCAGCGCGCAAAGTGCGGCGACAAATGACATCGCCATCACTATGCCGATATCGCGCAGCGCGCCTGCATCTGCCGTGCCAATCACATCAAGTCCCAGCAAACTGGCCGACGCTATGATCGTCGGGATCGACATGAGCATCGAGAGCCGCGCTGCATCAGTTCTTGTATAGCCCAGCTTCCGCCCCGCTGTGATCGTAATCCCTGATCGTGACGTGCCGGGGATCAGGGCCAACGTTTGCCATAACCCCATTGTGAGTGCATCTTTGAGCGTCCAGCTTTCAGAACTGCGCGTTGTTGGACCTTTTTGGTCGGCCCAGTACAACACGATCCCAAAGATGATCATCGCCCAGCCGATCACTGCAATGCCGCGCATGGCGTCTGATAGGCCTGTTACTTTCAGGATCAGTCCGACGATGATCACAGGGATCGTTGCGATCAAAAGGCAGAGCGCGAGAAACGCGCCCTTGGTGTCTACCTTGCCGCGCATCAGACGCAGCGTGCCGCCAAATGCCAGTCGGACGTCTGACCAGAAATAGAGTACGACAGCGGTCAAAGTTCCAAGATGAGCAGCGACATCAATGACCTGTCCTTGGTCGGCCAACCCCGTAAGAGACGGCAACAAGATCAAATGTCCAGAGGACGAAACCGGAAGAAACTCGGTCACGCCTTGGATCAGGGCAATAAGCAGCAGATTGAATGTGGTCATGTGTCCAGTCTTTGATTCGCTGGCTTCAACCTAACCATCTAGGATATTGGGGAAAGAGTGGATATAGGTATAACATCGGACCTAATATGCCTCACTTTGAGGGGCGGCGCCCAAGAGGACGCGCATTTTTCTAATATATAGGTCAGTATTACTGCCTTTTCATTCTCTCAAGGCTGTTTTAAAAGGCTGTTCGCTGCTGATTTTCGGGAGGATGGCGCATGGCTGGCCAAAAGATGTTGAAGTTCACCAATGTTGCACGCGAGATGCCTGAAAAGCGTCCGCCTAATCTACGCCGCGAAGACTTCGGCGAAATTTACGCCGAGTACGCGCGAGACAAGGCCGCAGAGCAAGCCAGCCGTTGCAGCCAATGTGGTGTACCATATTGCCAGACCCATTGTCCGCTGCACAACAACATCCCAGACTGGCTCGCGCTCACTGCCGAAGGGCGGTTGGAAGAAGCCTATGACCTTAGCCAAGCGACCAACACGTTCCCTGAAATTTGTGGCCGCATCTGCCCGCAGGATCGTCTTTGCGAAGGCAATTGCGTTATTGAGCAATCCGGTCACGGCACGGTCACCATTGGATCGGTCGAGAAATACCTAACGGACACCGCGTTTGAGCAGGGGTGGGTTAAACCTATCCGCCCACATGCAGAGCGTGGTGAAAGCGTCGGCATTATCGGTGCGGGCCCCGGTGGTTTGGCTGCGGCGGATATGCTGCGCCGTCAGGGTGTGCAGGTCACGGTCTATGACCGTTATGATCGCGGTGGCGGTTTGATGACCTACGGCATTCCTGGTTTTAAGCTTGAAAAAGATATTGTCATGAAGCGTATGGCGCAGCTGGAAGACGGTGGCGTGCAGTTTGTGTTGAATTGCAACGTCGGCGACGATCTGTCGTTCGATGCGATCCGCGGTAAACATGACGCGGTGTTGATCGCAACGGGTGTCTATAAGACCCGCGATCTGCCGGATGCCAAGGCAGACGGTATCGTTGATGCGATTGACTACTTGACCGCCAGCAACCGCAAAAGCTTTGGCGATGACGTGCCGGAATTTGATAGCGGTGAACTGAATGCCGAAGGCAAACGTATCGTTGTCATTGGTGGTGGTGATACGGCAATGGACTGTGTGCGCACTGCGATGCGGCAGGGTGCGGAAAGCGTAAAATGTCTTTATCGCCGCGACAAAGCAAACATGCCCGGTTCAATGCGCGAAGTACAAAATGCCGAAGAAGAAGGTGTTGAATTTGTATGGCTGACCGCCCCCGATGGGTTCGAAGGTGATCCTGTAACGGGCGTGAAAGTGCAAAAGATGCGTCTTGGCGCACCGGATGCGACGGGCCGCCAAGCGCCCGAACTCATTGAAGGTGCCGACTATGTCGAAGCGACTGATCTGGTGATCAAGGCGCTGGGCTTTGAACCCGAGGACCTGCCGACACTTTGGGGTGTTGATGGTTTGGACGTCACCCGTTGGGGTACGATCAAAGCTGATTTTGGTACCGGTGCAACCAGTCTTGATGGCGTGTTTGCCGCCGGCGACATCGTGCGCGGTGCGTCGCTTGTTGTTTGGGCAATCCGCGATGGGCGTGACTGCGCGACGGCGATGCTGGAATATCTTGGTCAAGCTGCAGATGTGGCCGCTGAGTAATGATCGGGACACAGTCGGCAAAAACGTTGGACGTATGTCGCGCTGCATTGATAACTAAGTCAACTGTATTGACCTAAAAGGAAAAGACATGATGAAATCTTGGATGATCCTCACTGCTTTGTTGGCTGCTGCCCCAGTGGCGGCACAGCAAAGTTTTGCAGCCCCCGAAGGATGTACGGCGACGTTGACCGTGCAGCACAAAAGCTGCGTCATGATCAATGTCTGGCAGTGTGATGCTGACAACGAAGGTGACCAATGGATCGCACTTTTGACCCAAGCAGGTGTCTTTAGCATTCAAAAGATCGACACTGAATTCCAGTGGGTCGAATCCTATAAAATTACCGGCAACGAATCCCTTGTCACGCCTGTCGAAGACCCCGCGTCTCTTACTGAACTGTTTGAAACACAGCTTGATACATGGGATTTTTCACTTGAAACCGAAAACGGCACCGAACGGAACGTTGGTTTTGACATGCTGACCGGTGAAACCACCGTGATTGATGGCGAAACATTGCTAAACACGCAATTCCAAGGCCGGACACTTGATGCCGAAGGCAACGAGATCGAAGCAGGCAGCGGGCGTCAGTTTGTCAGCGACAAGCATCGGTTGTTCTTTTTTGGCTTGGCTTGGGACGACGCAAGTCCCGACGATATCATCGATATGTCGCCGGTCGAATTCATCTATCCCGGCGAGCCCGGTTTCTTCTCGGACAGCCCCAAGTTTGAATGCAATGTGATTGAATCCGGCTACCAGCCGTAACCATCACAACGACCAGAATTTAAGCCCGCCCCGTGTGGTGGCCCTTTGAAAGGAACGACGATGACAACATATGACCAAACTTGGGTCGCGGCCGAAGAAGCCAAGCGTCAGTGGATGGCCGAAAACGGTCTGTATAAGCATGACGACGAACATGCGTCTTGTGGTGTGGGCCTTGTGGTTGCGATCGACGGCACCCCGTCGCGCGATGTTGTAGAAAAGGGCATTAATGCGCTGAAAGCCGTTTGGCACCGTGGCGCTGTTGATGCTGACGGTAAAACGGGCGACGGCGCTGGTATCCACGTCCAGATCCCCGTGGCATTCTTTGAGGACCAGATCCGCCGCACAGGTCACGAGCCCAAAGAGGTCGAGATGATTGCGGTCGGTCAGGTATTCCTGCCCCGCACAGATTTCGCGGCCCAAGAACGCTGCCGCACGATTGTGGAAACCGAAGTGCTGCGCATGGGTCACTATATCTATGGCTGGCGGCATGTGCCGGTGAACACCGAAGTGTTGGGCGAAAAAGCCAACGCCACCCGCCCAGAGATTGAGCAGATCCTGATCCGTTGTGAAAAAGATATTGATCAGGAACAGTTCGAACGTGAGTTGTACATCATCCGCCGCCGGATCGAAAAAGCTGCCACTGCTGCGGGCATTTCGGGCGTCTATATTTGTTCACTGTCGTGCCGCTCTATTATCTACAAGGGCATGATGTTGGCCGAACAGGTGGCTGATTTCTATCCTGACCTAATGGATGCGCGTTTCGAGAGCGCGTTCGCAATCTATCACCAGCGGTATTCCACAAACACGTTCCCGCAGTGGTCACTGGCGCAGCCATTCCGCATGTTGGCCCACAACGGGGAAATCAACACGCTTAAGGGCAACGTGAATTGGATGCGGAGCCATGAAATCCGCATGGCATCGAACGCATTTGGCGACAAAGCCGAAGACATCAAGCCGATCATTCCGTCAGGCGCATCAGATTCGTCTGCATTAGACTCTGTTTTCGAAGTATTGGTCCGTGCGGGTCGCAATGCACCGATGGCGAAAACCATGATGGTACCAGAAGCGTGGTCTCAGCAAGCAGTCGAAATGCCCCAAGCGTGGCAAGACATGTACGGCTATTGCAACGCCGTGTTAGAGCCGTGGGACGGCCCCGCAGCACTTGCGATGACGGATGGACGCTGGGTTTGTGGTGGTTTGGACCGCAACGGCCTGCGCCCCTTGCGTTATGTCGTGACAGGTGACGGCCTACTGGTCGCAGGTTCCGAGGTTGGTATGGTGCCGATTGACGAAGCAACTGTCGTTGAAAAAGGTGCGCTTGGCCCAGGTCAGATGATTGCCGTGGATATGCAAGAAGGCCGTTTGTACCACGACAAGGAACTCAAAGATAAGCTTGCCGCGGCGCAGCCCTTTAGTGAGTGGGTCGAGAAGGTTGTTGATCTGAATGCAATCATGCGCGACGTGCCGGAAAAGGCGCTGTTCGAAGGTGCAGATTTGCGCAAGCGTCAGGTTGCTGCCGGCTATAGTATCGAAGAGCTGGAACAGGTTCTGGCCCCGATGGCCGAAGACGGCAAGGAAATGATTGCGTCGATGGGCGATGATACGCCCTCTGCGGTTCTGTCCAAGATGTACCGACCGTTGTCACATTTCTTCCGGCAGAATTTTAGCCAAGTCACCAACCCGCCGATTGATAGCTTGCGTGAAAGCCGTGTGATGTCGCTTAAGACGCGGTTCGGCAACCTCAAGAACGTGTTGGACGAGGATTCGTCGCAGACCGAGATTTTGCAACTGGCCAGTCCATTTGTTGGCAACGCTGAATTTGACGAAATGGTGCGGCAGTTCGGCGATAGCGTCGCGTTTATCGATTGCACGTTCGAAGTTGGTCGCGGTGCGCTGAACGCGGGTTTGGAACGTATACGGTCCGAAGCTGAAGACGCTGTGCGCTCCGGCGCAGGTCACATCGTTTTGACCGATCAACACCAGTCAGAGACCCGCCTACCGATGCCGATGATCCTGGCGACCTCTGCCGTGCATTCCGGTTTGACCAAGAAGGGTTTGCGCACATTCTGTTCGATCAACGTGCGGGCTGCGGAGTGTATTGATCCGCATTATTTTGCTGTGCTGATTGGTTGTGGTGCGACGACTGTGAACGCTTATCTGGCGCAAGATTCCATTGCGGATCGTCTGCGTCGTGGCTTGGTCGACGGCACCTTGTCCGAGGCCATGAACCGCTACCGCGCGGCGATTGATGCGGGTCTTCTCAAGATCATGTCGAAGATGGGTATTTCGGTTCTGTCGTCTTACCGTGGTGGTCTGAACTTTGAGGCCGTAGGTCTGTCGCGAGCGATGGTTGCGGAATATTTCCCGGGCATGCATTCCCGCATTTCCGGCATCGGTACGTCCGGCATCCAAACGAAGCTGGAAGAAGTGCACGCGCGCGGTTGGAAAGGTGGCACAGACGTGCTGCCCATCGGTGGTTTTTATAAGTCCCGCCGGTCCGGTGAAAAGCACGCGTGGGAAGCGCAGACAATGCACATGCTGCAAGCGGCCTGTGCCAATGCAAGCTATGCGATGTGGCAGCAGTACTCCAAATCCATGCAATCAAATCCGCCGATCCATTTGCGTGATTTGCTTGCCATTAAGCCAATGGGCACTGCGATCCCGATCGAAGAGGTCGAAAGCATCACGGCAATCCGCAAACGTTTCGTGACCCCGGGCATGTCATTGGGTGCTTTGTCGCCCGAGGCACACAAGACGCTGAATGTCGCGATGAACCGGATTGGTGCAAAGTCCGACAGTGGTGAAGGCGGCGAAGATCCGGCGCATTTCCATCCTGAACCCAATGGAGACAACCCGTCTGCGAAGATCAAGCAAGTGGCATCGGGGCGTTTTGGTGTCACAGCCGAATATTTGAATGCTTGCGAAGAGCTTGAGATCAAAGTCGCCCAAGGTGCAAAGCCCGGCGAAGGTGGTCAATTGCCCGGTATGAAGGTCACCGACCTGATTGCCCGTCTGCGTCATTCAACCAAAGGCGTGACCCTGATTTCACCGCCACCGCACCACGATATTTACTCGATCGAGGATCTCGCGCAGTTGATCTACGATCTTAAGCAGATCAACCCGCGTTGTAAGGTGACGGTCAAGCTGGTGTCATCGTCCGGTGTTGGTACGATTGCTGCGGGCGTTGCCAAGGCAAAGGCAGACGTGATCCTGATTTCAGGGCACAACGGCGGCACGGGCGCATCGCCCGCTACGTCGATCAAATACGCGGGTCTGCCATGGGAAATGGGTCTGACCGAAGCGCATCAGGTGCTTGCAATGAACAACCTGCGCGAACGGATCACGCTGCGCACTGATGGCGGCCTGCGCACGGGCCGTGACATCGTCATGGCCGCGATGATGGGCGCCGAAGAATACGGTATCGGCACCGCCGCGCTGATCGCGATGGGCTGTATTATGGTCCGCCAGTGTCAGTCGAACACCTGCCCCGTTGGTGTGTGTACGCAAGACGATGCACTGCGTGAAAAGTTCACTGGTAACGCTGATAAGGTTGTGAACCTGATCACGTTCTATGCGACCGAAGTGCGCGAAATCCTTGCCTCGATTGGTGCGCGTTCCTTGGATGACGTGATCGGTCGTGCTGACTTGCTGACCCAAGTTTCTCGTGGGTCTGCGCATTTGGATGATCTGGACTTGAACCCGCTTTTGATCACGGTCGATGGCGCAAACAAGATTACCTATGACCGCAATCGTCCGCGCAATCCGGTGGATGACACGCTTGATGCGCAAATCGTGCAGGATGCTGCGCGCTTCTTGAACGACGGCGAAAAGATGCAACTTGATTATGCGGTGCAGAACACTTTGCGGACAATCGGTACGCGCACATCGAGCCATATTGTGCAGCAGTTTGGTATGCGCAATGCGCTGCAGCCGGATCATCTGACGGTGAAATTGCGTGGCTCTGCGGGCCAGTCCTTGGGCGCTTTTGCAGCCCCTGGGCTAAAGCTTGAGGTGTCAGGCGATGCCAATGATTACGTCGGCAAGGGTCTATCTGGCGGCACGATTGTCGTGCGACCACCGATGGTCAGCCCGCTTGTGGCATCCGAGAATACGATCATCGGCAACACTGTGCTTTATGGTGCGACTGCGGGCTATCTGTTTGCGGCTGGCCGCGCGGGCGAGCGTTTCGCTGTGCGGAACTCTGGTGCGCATGTAGTGATTGAAGGCTGCGGCACGAACGGTTGTGAATACATGACCGGCGGTGTGGCTGTGATCCTTGGCACGATTGGCGCGAACTTTGGCGCAGGCATGACGGGCGGGATGTCTTATATTTATGATCCCAAGGGCGAAGCGGTTGATCTGATCAACATGGAAACGCTTGTGACCTGCCCTGTGACCGTCGCACACTGGGAAGACCAGTTGAAAACTCTGGTTGAACGTCATGCCGCTGAGACAGGTAGCCGCAAGGCTGCGGACATCTTGCAGCATTGGGATATGGAAAAAGGGAACTTTTTGCAGATTTGCCCCAAAGAAATGCTGATCCATCTGGCTCAGCCGCTGACGGTTGAAGAAACCGCGATCCCTGCGGAATAAATGACACGCCCTCGCGCCTAAACGCGTGCGGGGGCGGTTCATCTTCTTGACCTGTTAACCTCAGCTATGGCTTATGGTTTGTAATGGCCCAGACGAGCACAACAAATAAACGCACGGCAAAAAAGCCTGCACCCAAAAAGAAACTTGCGACGAAAACCGAAAAGCTGGGGCTTATAGCGCGGCTGCGGCGGTTTATCCGGCGCGTGTTTTTGTGGGGGTTTTTGGCCGTTTTCGGGTTCATGTTTTTATGGACGTTGCTTTACGCGGTCATCAATCCACCCACGACGCCTTATATGCGGTCTGAGGCGCACCTGTTGGTGAATATCAAACATAATTGGGTCCCGATTGAAGATATCGCCCCTGTTATGGCCCGTTCGGTTGTGGCCGCAGAGGACGCGAATTTCTGTCTGCATTGGGGTTTAGACGTGAATGCGATCCGTGATGCGGTCGACCGTGGGCGCGGCGGGGCCTCGACGATTTCGCAGCAAGTCGTCAAGAATGTGTTTCTATGGCATGGGCGCAGTTGGTCGCGCAAAGCACTCGAGGCAGTTTGGACACCTCTGACCGAGGCTGTTTGGTCCAAGCGCCGGATCGTTGAAATCTATCTGAACGTTGCGGAATTTGACGAAGGTGTCTTTGGCGTGCAGGCCGCAGCGCGTCACTATTTTGGTGTAGATGCTGCGGATTTATCAGCACTTCAGTCAGCGCGACTTGCAGCGATATTGCCTGCGCCCAAGAACCGCTCCGCATCTAACCCGAGTTCTTTCACCCGAAGCCGGACGGCATCAATCATCAGCGGTGCGGCCACAATTGCAGCAGATGGCCGTGCAGATTGTTTTGAACGCTGACGCCCATTGATCAGCGCGGCTGCATACTGCATTGAAGAGGTAGTCTATGAATGAGCCCCCGATGAACACCCTGTATCACTATCCATTGTCCCCGTTTTCCCGCAAAGTGCGCCTGTCTTTGGGCGAGAAGAAGATCGAAGTAGCGTTGGTCGAAGAACGCTATTGGGAGAAGGATCCGGAGTTTATGCGCCGCAATCCTGCAGGCAAAGTGCCGATCCTGAAGATGGGTGGCCGCACGATGACGGACAGCACTGCGATCTGTGAGTATCTGGAAGAGATGCACCCGACGCCGGCGCTTTTGCCGCAAAGCGCTGAAGCCAGATACGAGGCGCGCCGTTTGGTGGGGTGGTTTGATGATAAGTTTTTTCATGAGGTCACGGCCAAGCTCACTGGCGAACGCGTGTACCGCAAGATTATGGGAACCGGTTACCCTGACAGCACAAATGTCAAAGCAGGTGCAAAGGCGATTAAATACCATCTGGATTATCTGGCCGGCTTGCTTGAGCACCGGCGCTGGATCGCAGGCAATGAGATGACGCTAGCGGATTTTGCGGCTGCCGCGCAGTTGTCCTGTCTGGATTATACCAGTGACGTGGATTGGAACCGCCATGAGGTTCTGAAAGATTGGTACGCCAAGATCAAATCCCGTCCTGCGTTCCGGTCTATTTTGGCCGATGAGGTACCTGGTTTTCAGCCAGCGGCGCATTATGCTGATCTGGATTTTTAAGGGGGCCAGCCCCCGTCCCGATGGGACTCCCCCGAGGTATTTCGGAACAGAAGAAGTATGAAGACGCGTTTGGTATCATTCGCGACTGAAGCAGGTTTTGCCAAGGTTGGAATTTGCAGGCCCGATGGGTTGCCGGAATTGCCACAGCGGTTGGACGCATTCGTTGATAAAGGCATGCACGGTCAAATGGCATGGATGGCCGAGCGGATGCAGTGGCGCGCCAATCCTGCCGCCCTTTGGCCAGAGGCGAAATCAGTCATCATGTTGGCAGAGCCGTATACGCCCGAACATGATCCTTTGGCTGTTCTGGAGGAGCCGGACCGCGCCGCGATCAGTGTTTATGCCCAGAACAAAGACTACCATGATATCGTTAAGAAACGATTGAAGAAGGTAGGTCGCTGGCTGATTGAGCAGGTTCCAGATGCGCAGATAAAGGTGTTTGTGGATACAGCCCCTGTGATGGAAAAGCCGTTGGCGCAGGCCGCTGGGCTGGGTTGGCAAGGGAAACATACCAACCTTCTTTCGCGTGATTTGGGGAATTGGTTTTTCTTGGGGGCGATTTTTACGACCGTGGATTTGGAACCCGATCAGGCGGATATCAGTCATTGTGGATCATGTACGGCGTGTTTGGATATCTGTCCGACGGGGGCGTTTCCCGCACCTTACCGCCTCGATGCGCGGCGCTGTATTTCGTATTTGACGATTGAACATAAAGGGCCAGTTGATCTGGAACTGCGCGCGCGCATGGGCAACCGGATTTATGGGTGTGATGATTGTTTGGCGGTTTGCCCGTGGAACAAGTTTGCAAAATCGGGCCGTGATGCGCGGTTGGCAGCGCGGGATGATTTGATTGCTCCGCCTTTGGCAGAATTGGCTACATTGGATGATGCTGCGTTCCGCGCACGGTTTTCAGGGTCACCCATAAAGCGGATTGGCCGAGACCGCTTTGTGCGCAATGTCGCATATGCCATTGGCAATTCGGGTCAACCTGCATTGATTGCGGCGGTTTCACCTTTGGTTGATGATCCTGATCCGGCAGTGGCCGATGCGGCGCAGTGGGCTATCTCGAGGCTAAAGGAGACACAGTCATGATCCGAATTCTTTCCTTGATGATGTTGCCAGTGGCCGCGCATGCGCAGGTTGCGCAAGGTCCAGCCAATGCTGATTTTACCCCTGCATTTGCGCAGCAGGTCCGTGCACCTGCTTTGCCGCAGACATCTGTGATGGTTTCTGTATTTGCGGAAGGCCTTGATAGTCCTTGGGGGATTACGCCACTTGGGCAAGGGCAGTTTTTGGTGACTGAACGGTCAGGGTCTTTGCGACTGGTGAATGCGGATGGCAGTGTGAGCCGCGCACTGTCCGGACTGCCGGATGTGGTCGCGCAAGGTCAGGGTGGCCTGTTGGATGTGGCGGCCTCACCCGATTTTGCAAGCGATCGCACGATTTTTTGGACCTATGCAAAATCTGTACGCGGTGGTCTTGTGACTGCGGCTTCGCGTGGCACATTGTCGACTGATGGGCAGTTGACTGACGTTGCCGATATTTTTGTGCAGGACAATCCTGCCCGAAATGGTCGCCACTTTGGGAGCCGCATTATTCCGATGCCGGACGGCACCGTTTGGATCACAACGGGCGACCGCGGTGCGGGTGATAGTGGGACGTTGGTGCAGGATGCCACCACGACCCACGGCAAGGTCATTCGGCTAAATATGGATGGATCTGTGCCTGCGGATAATCCCTTTGTTGGGCGCGAGGGCAATGATGTGGTCTGGTCATTGGGGCACCGCAATATCCAAGGTGCGGCGATTGGGCCGGATGGTCTATGGACGATTGAACATGGCCCGCGCGGCGGAGACGAGTTGAACCGACCGCAGGCGGGTCTGAATTATGGGTGGCCGCTTGTCAGCTATGGTATCAATTATCGTGGCTCTGATGTTGGCGAAGGGGCTGCGAGTGGGCCGAATTTTGAAGAACCCGTGTATTATTGGGACCCCGTCATCGCCCCCGGGGGGATGATGTTTTACGATGGTCCCTATGCCGATTGGCAGGGTGATTTGCTGATTGCATCGCTGAACCCCGGCGCGCTTGTGCGGCTTAAGTTGCGTGACGGGCTGGTCGTGGGTGAAGAGCGGATGCTGACCGATGCAGGCCGCATCCGCGATGTCGAAGTATTGGATGATGGCGCGGTGCTTGTCCTGCTGGATGCAGGCGAAATCCTACGCGTGACGCCAAATTAAGCGGCCAGCTTGCGTGCTGTTGCGAATGACACGAGACGGCGTGATTTTTCATCCCAGAGGTTTAGGCCGGCGCACTTGATGCTTTGGCTGATGGTCATGCGGCTGACTTCGACCAATTCGTTGTGATCGCGCAGAACTTCTGTCAGGCGGTAAAACGGGATCCGGCTGTACAGGTGATGCACATGGTGGATGCCGATGTTGGCTGTGAACCAGCGCAGAACAGGCGGCAGGTCATAGTGCGAACTGCCGTGTAACGCGGCGTCGTGCAGTTGCCAGTCTTCTTTGACGTCCCATTGGGTCGTTTCAAACTGGTGCTGGACATAAAACAACCACACACCGATCGAGGCAGCGATCAGTGTTGTCGGTAAGAACACAAGGAACAGCGCCTGGAATCCGCCGAAGTAAACGATGATACCAAGGGCCGTGAGGATTGCGGCATTGGTGCCCATCGCGCTGATCCAGTATTTGCGGCCCTCAATCCCCAGTGGCACGCGGTTTTGCAGCATGAAGATATATGTTGGACCAAGCCCGAACATCACAAGCGGATGGCGGTATGCACGGTACAAAAGACGTCCGAATGGCGTGCGTTGATGGTATTCTTCGACCGTCAGGGTCATCACATCGCCGATGCCGCGCTGGTCTAGATCGCCTGCGTGGCTGTGGTGGATCGAATGTGTGCGACGCCAAACATCGTAGGGTGTGAGGGTCATAACGCCCAAGGCGCGCCCCACCCAATCGCTGACATTGCGGTTGCCGTAAAAAGACCCGTGCCCGCAGTCATGTTGGATGCAGAACAAACGCAACAAGAACAGGCCGTTTGCCACAGAAATCGCAAATGCAGCCCAATAGCTGTATTGCGCAACCCAACAGGCCAATACCCAAAGCATGATAAACGGGACAAGACTTATGGCGAGTTCAAAGCTGCTGCGTAAGCTGCTTGGTTCGCGGTATTTTGCCAAAATTTGAACCCAATCGCGGGGGGACATGTTTGCGGGGCTCTCATTTTTGTCTGGCATAGATCTCTTCTTATTCTGGTTGCGTTTTCGATACCCTAACGTCAGCTTTAAGCAAGTGAAAAAGCCTATTTCCATTTCAATCTGTGTCCAAGTGTGACGCAAAAAAGGACCACTATGCAGCCGCTTCGAGGTATCATTTTCAAGGTAATGTCGGTTTGCATGTTCATGGGCATGGTCAGTTTGGTTAAAGCCGCCTCTGCAGATGTGCCGCCAGGTCAGGCGGTTTTCTTCAGATCATTCTTTGCGCTGCCGATCATTCTGGGGTGGCTGGCGATCAGGCATGAGTTGCGTGACGGCTGGAAAACCAAAAATCCGTTGGGGCACTTTTGGCGTGGTTTGTTGGGGACATCCGCGATGGGCTTGGGCTTTACTGGCCTTGGCTTGCTGCCTTTGCCAGAGGCAACAGCGATTGGATATGCCGCCCCGTTATTGGTGGTCGTGTTTGCCGCGATGTTCCTAAATGAGGATGTCCGCGCGTTCCGGTTGTCTGCCGTAGCGTTGGGGATGGTTGGCGTTTTGATTGTGCTGTCACCACGGTTATCTGTGGGTGCGTCGCTGGATTCATCCGAGACATTGGGCGCGGTTGTTGTGCTGATGGGCGCAGTCCTTGCCGCATTGGCGCAGGTTTTTGTGCGCAAGTTGGTGGCAACCGAAAGCACTGCCGCCATTGTGTTCTGGTTCACCATCACATCGTCGATTATGGCGCTCTTCACTTTGCCGTGGGGGTGGGTGGTTCCGACCTGGCAAATTGCGCTTATGCTGGTTTTCGCGGGATTTTTGGGAGGGATCGGGCAGATTTTTCTGACATCGAGCTACCGTTTTGCGGATGCATCGCTGGTCGCCCCGTTTGACTATACGTCGATGATGCTTGCGCTTCTGATCGGCTATTTCATCTTTGATGAAGTGCCGACAGGGACGATGTTGATTGGTGCGGGGATCGTGATACTGGCGGGCGTTTTGATCATTTGGCGCGAACGCAAGTTGGGATTGCAACGCGCGCAGCAACGCAAAGCCACGGGCAATATTGGCGCCTGATTTAAACTTTTGCGATCCCGATCCTTCTGAGCAGATCTTTTGCTTTATCGACACGGCGTTGAATGCCGGGGGCGGTATCTGGCACATGCAGACCTAGGTCTGCATAAATTGGCCAAAGATGGGGCGCGTCGTCAGGTGATAGACGGGTTGGCACCTGTGCCGGAATACCGCCTTTGGGGTCCAACAGTTCTTTTGGAATCTGAAATGGCAATGAGCCGCGAGGATGCACCCGCATTTTTTGGTTCAGTCGGGTTAGAATGCGCGGATGCACATCTATCGGTTCGACCTTTAGATTATGCGTGCGGAAGAAACCCGTGTCCCAATTTACCAAAACCAGCGCAAAGATATGCGCGGGGCCTGGACGCAGCGTGAGCGGTTGGGGATTGTCGACCTGAAACACTGGATTGGCGCGATAAAACGCATGGGCGGCGATGGCGAAATCACACTCTGGCTGGCTCAGCATCCAGTAGATCAAGCTATTGTGGGCATCGCTGCGCGTGCGCCGGATCGTGTCTAGCCACAGATCCTGCGGCGCATCTCGTAGGACGCGGCGCAAAGCGACCTCGCTGTCAGAGATTTTCGCCCGATTAGGATTCGGCGGCGCATTGTGATTGTCAGGAGAGGTCATGATGCTTGGAAATGGTACTTTTGTTACTAGCTATAGTTTCAATATCCCACACAATCAGGACCTAATTTTGTTGGATCGTGCCTTGTTGCCGATAAAATTGTTGCGAATTTAAGGACAATTATAGCGAATATCGTGACATGATTCATCATGGGGATACAATCGCCCTTCGCCTATGCCGCCTTAGGGTTGTGAATGCAGGGTGTGTGGGTCGCACATACTGGTTTCGCAATGCCGTTCTAGGTGCCCGTGAAATGCAAAAAGGGGCGCACGAGCGCCCCTCATATCTTCAATTTATTAAGGTATTACACGCGAACAAGTTTTTCGTAGTCTGCCGAAATCTCGCGTGTGATTGCGCCAACCTCAAAGTTGTAGTCGCCAATTTTACCCACAGGTGTGACCTCTGCGGCGGTGCCGGTTAGCCAGCACTGCTCGAATCCCTCAAGCTCTTCTGGCATGATGATCCGCTCGTTCACGGTCACGCCCTTGTCGCGCAGCATGCCGATAACCGTTTGGCGGGTGATCCCGTTCAGGAAGGCGTCTGCGATGGGGGTGTGTACTTCGCCGTCTTTGACAAAGAAGATATTCGCGCCTGTCGCTTCGGCGATATAGCCGCGGTAGTCGAACATCATGGCGTCGGAGCAGCCTTTTGCTTCCGCGGCGTGCTTGGACATCGTGGCGATCATATAAAGACCAGCCGCTTTGGCCTGCGATGGCGCAGTTTCAGGGCTGGGCCGTTTCCATTTTGCAATGTCGAGCTTGGCACCCTTCATCTTCGCGTCACCGTAATAATTGCCCCACTCCCAAACGGCGACAGCCATATGGACAGGGTTGCGCGCCGATGCGACGCCCATGTCTTCGCCCGCACCGCGCCATGCAACCGCGCGCACATAGGCGTCGGTTAGGCCATTGGCTGCGAGAGCGGATTGTTTCGCCGCTTCGATTTCGTCGACGGTATAGGGGACGTCAAAATCGATCAGTTTGCCGGAATTGATCAGGCGTTGGGAGTGTTCGCGGGACTTAAAGATTTTGCCTTCATAGCAACGCTCGCCTTCAAATACCGATGACGCATAGTGCATGGCGTGGCTTAGAATGTGCACATTTGCATCGCGCCAGTCGACCAACTGGCCGTCCATCCAGATTTTGCCGTCTCTGTCGTCATATGCTCCAGCCATGTCAGTCTCCGTTCGTATTTGCATTTATTACGCATATAGGTCCGTTTCGGACATAATGTTGCGCAGTTTCTACGATTTGGTAATAGTTGATTCTTGGAATGTCAACAAAGCTGACGTATTATGACTTGAGTTGAGGGAGGATCAGGGATGAGTGACGGGTTGCAGCCGCAGATGGGGCAGAGCCTTCTTTTTCTGACGGACGAGCAGTTGCGCAAAGGCATTGAAGCGATGTTTTTCGCCTATCGCGGCTTTACGGCTGATCCGGACCGCATTCTGGCAGATAAATCTTATGGCCGCGCCCATCACCGCGCGATACACTTTATCCACCGCAGCCCTAGCACGACGGTGAATAACCTATTGTCGATCCTTGGCGTTACAAAACAATCGCTTAATCGTGTGTTGCGTACTTTGATCGAAGACGGTTTGGTGGCCAGCACTGTGGGTCAGCGCGATAAACGCGAACGGCATTTGCATTTGACACCTGCCGGTGCGGTGTTGGAACGTGAGTTGTCGGATGCACAACGTGACCGGATGCGCGCGGCTTACCGCGCGGCTGGACCTGCAGCAGTTGCTGGATTTCGGCAGGTGCTTGAGGCAATGATGGATGAAGAGACCCGCCACCATTATGAGGCGATGAAGGATAGACCCGAATGAAAGCTGATGATGCTCACCTGCTAATCGTTGACGATGATGAACGTATTCGCGGCCTTTTGCAGAAGTTCCTGATGCGTTCAGGTTTTCTGGTTACCACCGCCCGCGATGCCGCCCATGCACGGCGCATTTTGTCGGGGCTAGAGTTTGACTTGATCGTCCTTGATGTGATGATGCCCGGCGAAGACGGCATGTCGCTGTGTCGCGACCTGCGTAAAACCATCACCACCCCAATTATGCTGCTGACCGCCAAAGGCGGCACTGACGACCGGATCACGGGGCTAGAGGCAGGGGCGGATGATTATCTGCCCAAGCCGTTTGAACCCAAAGAGTTGCTGTTGCGCATCAATGCCATTTTGCGCCGCGTCCCGGCTGCAGAGCCAGCGATCGTGTTGCCAAAAGTCCTGAACATGGGACCGGTTCGCTATGATATTGAACGCGGTGAAATGTGGCAGGGTGATGAGTTGGTCCGTTTGACGTCGACTGAAAGCCAGTTGATGCGGATTTTCTCTGGCTGTCCGGGTGAAGCTGTGACGCGCACGCGGTTGGTTGAAGAATTGAGCCGATCTGGCGGGCAAACGCAAGAACGTGCCGTTGATGTCCAGATCACGCGGTTGCGCCGCAAGATCGAAGTTGATCCCAAGCAGCCGCGCTATTTGCAGACTGTCCGTGGCGCTGGCTATATGTTGGCACCCGAGTAGGCGCTGCGCGCTGACTTTTATGCCTCCGGCGGAGGTATTTTTGAACAGAAGAAAACGGTTTAGAGTGCGCTTATGACAACAGCTTTGATTACGCATGAAGATTGCTTTGACCATGTGACCCCACCGGGCCACCCAGAGCAGGTGGCGCGGCTTGATGCCGTGCTTAGTGCCCTTGAAGGGATGAATCTGTTGCGCGTAAAAGCGCCGCTTGCCGCAGAGGATGATCTTCTGCGCGTTCATCCAAAAGCCCATGTTGATGCAATCCGTGCGGCATCCCCCGAAGAAGGTTGGCGTTCACTGGATGCGGATACGCATATGTCCGTAGGTACATTGAAGGCTGCTTACCGTGCCGCCGGTGGTGTCGTGCGTGCGGTTGATATGGTGCTGGGTGATGAGGCGGCGAATGCTTTTGCGGCTGTGCGCCCGCCTGGGCATCATGCGGAACGTCAAACCGCGATGGGATTTTGTTTCTTTGGCAATGTGGTCGTTGGGGCCAAGCATGCGTTGGACCATCATGGTCTGGAACGTGTCGCGATTGTGGATTTTGATGTGCACCACGGAAATGGCACGCAGGATCTGGTTGAAGATGACCCGCGTATTCTGTTTTGCTCGACCCATCAGTCGCCACTTTATCCCGGAACGGGTGCTGCCCATGAGGTTGGCGTTGATAACGTGTTGAATGTCCCGCTGCCCGAAGGCACCGGATCAAAGGCGTTTCGGGATGTGATGGAACGTGTGGTTTTGCCGCGTGTTGATGAATTTGCCCCTCAGTTGCTGATTATTTCCGCCGGATTTGATGCCCATATGGCTGATCCGTTGGCGGGTATGAATTTAACAACTGCCGATTTTGCTTGGGTGACCGAGAAGTTGTGTGATTTGGCCGACCGTCATTGCAACGGGCGGGTGGTATCAAGCCTTGAAGGTGGTTATGACCTTGAGGCGCTGGGCGCATCCGCTGCCGCCCATGTCAAAGTATTAGAGGAGCGAGGCCGATGACCGACGTAAAAAAGATGAGCTTTGAAGACGCGATCAAAGAACTGGAAACAGTTGTGGGTCAGTTGGAACGCGGCGATGTCGCCTTGGACGAAAGCATTGCGCTTTATGAACGTGGTGCCGCGTTGAAAGCCCGTTGCGAAACCAAGCTGAAAGAAGCCGAAGAAAAGGTTGCCAAAATTACCTTGGGTGAAGGCGGCGTCCCGACAGGCACCGCGCCGCTTGATGGCTGATGTGGGGACGTTTCGTTTAGCTGCATTGGAGCGTCGCCCGTTGAAGGATGCGCTTGCCCATGCCGCCAAAGTGGCTGAGGCGCGGATTGGTTTTGCGTTGTCTGGGCTGAAAGGTCCCGTGCCGGATGCAATGCTTTATGCAGTGTCAGGCGGCAAGGCGCTGCGTGCTTTTTTGGCATTGGAAACAGCCCGATTGCACCAGATTAATCCAGTAGCCGCCGTAGGTGCGGCGGCCGCGATTGAATGTCTGCACTCTTATTCACTTGTCCATGATGACATGCCTTGCATGGATGATGATGCCCTGCGCCGCGGTCAGCCGACTGTGCATAAAAAGTGGGACGAGGCGACCGCTGTTTTGGCAGGCGACGGCCTGCAGGCCCTTGCTTTTGAATTGGTTGTGCAGGCCGAATGTGCGCCGCGTGCCAAATTGAATCTTGTGATGTCGCTGGCGCATGCATCGGGAATTCGCGGTATGGTTGGCGGTCAGGCTGCTGATATTGCCGCTGAAACTGCGGCCAAACCACTTGACCTCGATCAGATCATTACTTTGCAGGCGGGCAAAACGGGTGCGTTGATTTCTTGGTCTGCCCTCGTTGGGCCGCGCATGGCCGAGGAAGAACGTGAACCGCTGTCGATTTATGGCAGCGCCTTGGGTTTAGCGTTTCAGATCGCAGACGATGTTTTGGATGTTACTGGCGATGCTTCGGTCGTTGGCAAGGCTGTCGGCAAGGATCAGGCGGCAGGAAAAGCTACATTTGTGTCCTTGCTAGGCCTTGATGGGGCGAAAAGCCGCGCGGCTGATCTGGTACAAGAGGCCTGTGATGCGCTATCCCCCTACGGAGATGACGCTGAGACGTTGAAAGAAGCCGCACGTTTTGTGATAGCGCGCACGCATTAAGAAGGGTCGACCATGTCAGACCAACCCCACACCCCGATCTTGGATCGCGTGAATACACCCGATGATATGAAGGGTATGTCTGACGTAGAATTGCGCCAGCTTGCCAATGAGTTGCGGGCAGAGACTATCTCCGCGGTGTCACAAACCGGTGGTCATTTGGGTGCAGGCCTTGGCGTGGTTGAAATAACCGTGGCGCTGCATGCTGTTTTTGACGCGCCCAAGGACAAGATTATTTGGGATGTGTCCCACCAGTGCTATCCGCATAAGATCCTGACAGGTCGGCGTGATCGCATCCGCACTCTGCGCACTGAGGGCGGTTTGAGTGGTTTTACCAAGCGTTCCGAAAGCCCATATGATCCATTTGGCGCGGCCCATTCGAGTACGTCGATTTCGGCGGCTTTAGGCTTTGCCGTGGCGCGTGACTTGGGCTGCGAAGGCGGCGATGCGATTGCCGTAATCGGTGACGGCGCCTTGTCTGCGGGCATGGCGTATGAGGCGATGAACAACGCGGGCCATTTGGGCAAGCGATTGATCGTGATCTTGAATGACAATGAAATGTCGATTGCGCCGCCGACTGGTGCGATGTCATCTTATCTGTCGCGCCTTTATGCAGGCGAGCCATTTCAGGAATTCAAAGCTGCTGCCAAAGGTGCTGTGTCACTTTTGCCGGAACCCTTCCGCGAGGGGGCTAAGCGCGCCAAGGACATGCTGAAGCATATGACGGTGGGCGGCACGTTGTTTGAAGAGCTTGGGTTCTCGTACCTCGGCCCTATTGATGGCCACGATATGGAACAGTTGTTGTCTGTGCTGCGCACGGTGAAAGCCCGCGCTGATGGGCCGATTCTGATCCATGCGATCACGAAAAAGGGCAAAGGCTATGCCCCAGCTGAGCGCGCCAGCGACAAGGGGCATGCGACCGCCAAATTTGATGTGATCACGGGCGAGCAGAAAAAGGCACCCAGCAATGCGCCGTCCTATACGTCTGTATTTTCGGAAACGCTGTGCAAATTGGCCGCCGCTGATAGCAAGATTTGTGCGGTGACGGCTGCTATGCCCGATGGCACGGGGCTGACCAAATTCATGGAACGCTTTACCAGCCGATGCTTTGACGTCGGGATTGCCGAACAGCACGCGGTGACGTTTAGCGCTGGACTGGCTGCAGGCGGAATGCGCCCGTTTTGCGCGCTTTATTCGACGTT
>CBDTVI010000016.1:0-21756 GCA_965364065.1 uncultured Yoonia sp.
AGCGTAACAATTGCAAGCCGCCCTTGAGCTTATTGTTGTACAGGTCATTGACTGTGGGATGACCGGTCGAGCGATATTCGGCACCAATCCCAAAATGGTCCTGTAAGTTTTCGCCGACGCCGGGAAGCTCATGCAGCACTTCTATCCCGTGTTGTTTCAATAGTGCCTCAGGCCCGATACCCGAAATTTGCAGTAACTGGGGAGAGTTGAACGTGCCTCCGCTGAGAATGATCTCGCGGCGGGCCGTTGCTTTGTGGGTGCCAGACTTATCGGTCCAGCGCACCCCGGTTGCATGTTTGCCGTCCAATTCAATCCCATCAACCATAGCGTTAAGCTTCAAGTCGATGTGTTCCTTGGCAGGCCCGCGCAGGTAACCGGACGCTGTACTCCATCGGCGGCCATTCTTTGTTGTGGTCTGAACATAACCGGTGCCTTCTTGATTTGGCCCGTTAAAGTCATCGTTGCGAGGAATGCCAAGTGCTTCGGACGCTGAATGGAACGCTTCACCCAACGCATGTTCTTGACGAATGTCCGAAACGGCAACTGGACCACCTACCCCATGATGGGCGTCGGCCCCACGCTCTTGGTCCTCACAGGACTTAAAATATGGCAAGATATCATCCCAACCCCAGCCTGTGCATCCCGCAGCTTGCCAGCCGTCGAAGTCTTCAGGCTGACCGCGCATGTATATCATGCCATTAATCGCGCCAGTTCCTCCTAATACCTTGCCGCGCGGTTGGAACAGTCGTCTGTTGTTCAGATGCGGTTCCGGTGAACTTTCGTAACACCAGTTTACCGAAGGGTTCGCGTAGAGCATCGAGTAGCCAAGCGGAATATGAATAAAAGGATTGCGATCTTTGCCCCCCGCTTCGAGCAATAAGACGGAATAACCGGCTTCACCTAACCGTCCGGCCACAGCACAGCCAGCAGAGCCCGCACCAATCACGATGTAATCATACACAGCCTGTGACATTATCTTCCTCCGCCATTTTGCCCAACTTTGCCTGAAATTGAGAGTGGCCTGAAGAGCCAAAATGTCAGATTTGGACAGAATGCCAGTCGCAGAGTGCGATGAAGAATTCCATTATGAAAAGGTGAGAAAAACAAAGTATAAGGTGTGAAAAAATGGGGAAGCCACTGGTTGGAATTGGTCTTGTTGGGTCGGGTTTCATGGGGTGTTGCCACGCAAACGCATTCCGGGCGGTTTCGGGACTGTTCGATATAGAGGTGGAACCAGCGCTGAGGGTTCTCGCGGATGCGACACCAGAGTTGGCCCAACAAGCCGCCGGATCTCTTGGGTTTGAACGCGGCACCGGTGACTGGAAATCCTTGATTGCGGATGAAAGCGTGGACATCGTTGCAATCACGGCTCCAAACGTGATGCATTCCCCGATTGCCCATGCGGCGATCGCGGCTGGCAAGACCGTGTATTGCGAGAAACCCCTGTCAACGACGGCAGCGATAGCGCTTGATATGACACAAGCCGCTGAAGCCGCTGGCGTTGTTAATCTTGTTGGCTTCAACTTCCTGCGGAATCCGATGATAGGACTCGCACGAGAGATAATTGCCAGCGGCGAAATTGGAGAGATCACAGGATTCCGTGGACGGCATGCCGAAAACTATATGTCTGACCCAGACGCGCCTCACTCATTTCGAACAGACCCGCAAGGTGGCGGTGCAGTGGCTGACATAGGCAGCCATATCATCTCGATGGCACGTTACTTGATCGGGCCCATTACTCAAGTTCAAGCGGATTGCCAAACCCTTCACGCGACCCGTCCGACACACCCCAACAGCGCTGAACGTACCCCTGTGCTGGTGGATGACATGACACATGCATTGATCCATTTTGAAAACGGTGTGGCCGGCAGTCTAGAGGCGAATTGGGCGGCCACAGCGCGTACCATGGACCTATCCTGGGAGATCACTGGCACCAAAGGTGCACTTGCCTTCAGCCAAGAACGGATGAACGAATTGCAATTGTATTCCAATAGGCGAGGCCGAAGTGGCTATACTCGAATTGAGGCAGGCCCAGAGCATCCACCCTATGGCAACTTTTGTCCTGCCCCTGGCCATCATCTTGGATTTAACGACCTCAAGGTCATTGAGGTTGCTGAGCTTCTGATCGCGCACGCAGGCGGGACGAAGGCGGGTCCAGATTTTCGCGAAGCTTATGAGGTGCAAAAAACAGTAGAAGCGATGCACGCATCTAACGCGTCTCGGCAATGGGTCACCGTCTAGGGGTCGTTATCAAACCTTCAACAGCTTCTCACAGCGTGCTTGAGTTCGACGTGTTTCTCAGGGTTCAACTTGATCACCGCCACAATTGTAAGCTCATCCATTTCAGTCTCCTTATCTGGCCGCCCAAATTGCGCCACGGCGAATTATTTCGGTCACTTGCGGCACTTTCAGATCATTCAGTTCGTGCCCGATGGAACAGTAGAACACCCGCCCTTTGTCCCAGCGTCGTTTCCACACGACAGGAATGACTGTGCCCTCGATCCACCACAGATGATCACCTGAAAATGTCGTCGTTGCCAACACGTCGTTGGAGGGATCGACCAGCATATAATACTGTTCTGTCTTCAGCCGGAAACTGCGAATACCTTGCACGATCGGGTCGTCTGGTTTGCAAATAGTGACATCGTAATCAACGTAATCCTCAACAGGCTGTAAGTTGTCCGGCCACCCCGGGGGGTGCGCCACGAATTGTCCGCCAATCAAGAAATGGTAGGTTGGACGGTCGCGAAACGCATCGCCCATATGGCCATGCCAGCCCGCAATACCGCACCCGTTTGCGATGAGTTTTAGCAACCCTTCTTCTTGCAACTTGGTCATGTTGCCAAACTCTTCTTGATGGCCAGATCGCGCGGATGACCAGATCGGCGTAACCAGATCCACGTCGGTCATTGCATCGGGGTTTTCAAGCGGGGTGAGCGTGTCATAAACATCCACTTCAAACCCGTTTTCGATCAATAACGCTTCGTACCAATCAGCGAAATGCGTGGGCGTATGACCTTCCCAGCCACCGACAAATAATGCAGCTTTCATGTGCGTTCCTTTCGCATGTAATTCAGCATCGACGCCATATCGCGGTCGGCAAATCCATCCGCCTCGGCGCGTTGCAATTGGTTCAAAGTCTCAAGTCCTTGCGGCATGTCCGCGCCGAGCGATTTGGCCAAGCGGGCTGTCACATCCATGTCCTTGCGGGCCAGCGCGACCGTAAATGTTACACCATGCGCCGCCTCGTCCAGATAGATTGGCCGGCGGTACTTCAACATCGGCGCACATGCGGCACTGGCTTCAATGACATCAAAGGCCGCGTTTGGTGCAATGCCCGCGGCCTCGGCCAATGTCATCGCCTCAGCCATGGTTTGGTTAAGACCATGGATGAGGGAATTCACAGCGAGTTTCATGACAGATCCAGCGCCGATGTCACCAAGGTAAATCGTTTGTTTTCCCATAGCGACAAACAGTGGCGTCAATCGCACGCCCGCTTTTTCAGAACACCCTGCCATGATCAACAACTGGCCGTCCTGCGCCGCCTGCGTTGCACCCGAAACCGGTGCATCAATCACCTGCAAACCGTTTGGTGCGGATTGCGCGAGGGCGTTTATATGATCAGGACTCATCGTGCCCATCTCAATATAGGTTCTTGCGCGGGTGCCCGAAAACAAACCAACTGGCCCCAAATGGACGGCCTTGGATGACGCATCATCCGCCAGCATAGTGATCACCACATCGCATTTGTCAGACAAAGCCCGCGGGGTCGTTGCAACCTGCGCACCAATCTGTGCAGCGAGTGTTACAGCCTTGTCACCAGAGCGGTTCCAAAGCGTCAGATCATGGCCAGCCTTAGACAGATTGCATGCCATATGTGCACCCATTCGCCCAAGGCCTGCAAAGCCAACATGCATCACGCGACCTTATCGTTGGCGATTCCAGAAATGGCCTGGATAAGGTTGTCTTCGGTCACTTCATCAGACGTAAACGTGCGCATGATGCGGCCCGAATACATGGCGATGATGCGATCCGCTACGTGCAAAACTTCTGGCATCTCCGAACTGATGACGATGACTGCATAGCCTTGCGCGGCCAGTTCGCGGATCAGGTTGTGGATCTCGGATTTCGATCCGACATCGATGCCACGCGTTGGTTCGTCAACAATCAATACGTCTGGATGCATCGACAACCATTTGCCAATTACAATCTTTTGTTGGTTACCACCTGATAAGTTACCGACCGTCTGCTTCCAACCCGGTGTGCGGATGTCGAGACGGTCTTTGTATTTATCAAAAATCGCGTTTTCTTTGCCCGGCGCGACGAACAGACTAGATTTAAGTTTATCGACCTGTGGCAACGTCATGTTGTCGCGACAGTTCATGCCCAAAACGAGGCCCTGCCCTTTTCGGTCTTCGGGCACCAAAGAAATACCATGTGAAATCGCGTCAATTGGTGAGGTGATCCGTGTTTCCTCGCCGTTCAGAAGGATCTTGCCCGCACTTGGGTCGCGCAAGCCGAACAGCGTTTCCGCGATTTCGGTGCGTCCTGCGCCAACAAGACCATAAAACCCCACGACTTCACCGCGCCGAACCTCAAAGCTGATATCTTGAAACAGGTCGCCACACGACAGCCCGCGGACTTCCAGCGCGACGTCACCCAACTCATGATGGCTGGCATTGCGCGACAGGTCCAGCTTACGACCGATCATCATCTGCGTGATCTTATCTTCGTTGGTTTCAGCAGTGATTGCAGTTCCAGTATATTGGCCATCGCGCAGCACGCTGATGCGGTCGGTAATCTTGAAAATCTCCTCCATCCGATGCGAGATGTAGATGATCCCAACACCTTGAGATTTAAGATCGGCGATCACATCAAACAGTACGACCTTTTCAGCGTCTGTCAGCGACGCCGTGGGTTCGTCAAAGATGACAGCCTTCGCGTCGACAGTCAGAGCGCGCGCAATTTCGACCATCTGTTGATTGGCAATCGATAGGCTGCCAACAATGGTCTTGGCATTAAACCCAACGTTGAGGCGAGCAAGGATTTCATCCGTTTTTGCATACAGTGTTTGCCAATCGACACGGCCAAAGCGTTTCAAAGGTAACTCACCCAGATAAACATTCTCGGCCACAGACAATTCTTGCGCGAGGCTGAGCTCTTGGTGAATGAACAATATACCCTTCTCTTTTGCCTCCATCGGTGAGGCCATAACAGCGGCCGCTTCGTTGACGATTATCTTGCCTTCGTCGGGTTGATAGATGCCGCCAAGGACTTTCATCAACGTCGACTTTCCGGCACCGTTTTCGCCCATCAGGGCGTGCACTTCACCGGGCATAACGTCAAAAGACACACCATCAAGGGCGCGCACACCAGGAAAGGTTTTGACGACCCCTTCGAGACGCAGAACAGGGGCTTTGGCTGGAATTTGATCGATCATATTTTCAACTCCTCTTTGCCTTTGGCGTTTAGCTGGCGGTCAAGGATCAGCACTGCGATCAGGATAATCCCAATCACAAGATTCACAGTCGATGTGTCCGCGCCAATGTGGCCCAAACCTTTGCGTAAAAGTTGAATCGCAATGACACCGCCGAAAGTCGAAATGATCGACCCCGCGCCCCCCGTCAGCTTGGTGCCCCCAAGGACAACGGCTGTGATAACCCAGAGTTCATAAAGCTGACCATCGTTCGGATTTACGGATCCGCTTTCGGAATAAAACACTACCGCGGACAGAGCGGCCAAAAAGCCGATGATCATAAAATTTATTAGCATATGGGGCCCAACGCGGATTCCGGCGTTCACCGCAGCCTCGCGATTGTCGCCAATTGCATAAGCGTTTCGACCATGCACTGTACGGGTCATGATGAACCAGATAATGGCAGTAACGACCAACAAGAACCACGTCGCCGTGTGCAGCCCAAGAAACTGCAGTTCCGCGAAATCGACCAGTGTCCAGTTCAGGTGAGATGTGGGATTTTCTCCATTATACATGAACACCAATCCACGATACCCGAGCATGGAACCCAGCGTCACGATAAAGGCATCAACGCCAGTTTTCCAGACGATCAGCCCGTTGATGAACCCCAGAGCGATACCTGTCAGCAGTGCAAGCAACCATGACACAAGGATCACCCAATCGCCAAGGCTTGCAAAGATCGGCCATGTCATGGAATCTAGCAGTATGATCCCTGAAAGGGCAAAAATCGCCCCAACGCTTAAGTCGATGTTGCCGTTGATCATAATAACCGTCATGCCAATCGCAATGATGCCGATTGGAGCTGATTGCTTTAACAGCAACAGCATGTTGTCGAGATCCATGAACGCCTTATCCGAGATCGACAGGAATTCCCCGGCCACCGAAAAGAAGGCGAGTTCGAGCACAATAAAGCCCCAAATGGCCCCTTTGCTTAAATAGGATGAGAGTTTTCCAGCTTGCATGTTTCCCGCCCCCTAAGCGATCGTTGACCAGAACTTGCCGCGCTTGGCTGCAATATCGAGCCAAACTGCAAGGATGATAATTACCCACGTCACAACGAATTGGACGTAGAATTGCAGCCCCACGAGGAGCAGACCATTTTGGATAAATCCAAGGATCAACACCCCAATGAGTGTCTTGAAGATCGTGCCGGACCCACCCAGCAGGGAAGCGCCGCCAAGTATAACGGCCGCCAATACGTCCAGTTCTAACCCCTGCCCCACGGTGTTTTGTGACCCCATCGAGCGACTCGCTTGGATCAGCCCAGCTGTCGCCACGCAGGTCGCAGAGATGATGTAGCAACAAAAGACAGTGCGCGCGCGCGGGATGCCCGAGAACGTCGCCGCCGTACCGTTTCCACCCACCGCATAGACTTTGCGTCCAAATGGGGTCTTCGCCAAAATGAGTCCTAAGAAGGCGGCCACCAATAGGAAAATAATGATCGGCACAGGAATACCCAGCGCCGTACCTTGCCCGAAAACACTGAACCAAGTGCCCTCTTTGTCGACGATATCCATGTTCTTACCACCAGAATAGGTCAGCGTCAGGCCGTGGATGGCCGATAACATTCCCAGCGTGACAATGAGCGAATTGAGCTTGAGATAGCCAACAAGAAACCCAATCAGCGCCCCCAACGCGATGGTCATGGCGAACATAAGTGGAATAGCCAGTGCGGGCCCGACTTTGTCATGAAGATCCAGCACCACGATGGTGGAGAACGACATCATCGACCCGACGGACAAGTCCAGATTACCACTGATGACCACAAACGTGACCCCCAGCGCCATGACGCCTAAAATAGCGGATGAGCGCACGACACTCAGCACGTTATCGACGCTTAGAAATTTTCCATTGGCCAGCGTGAAGCCGATGATGAACAGCGCGAAGGCGATCAAGATGCCTTGCCGCGCTAAAATTCCGCCAACTTGTGCTTTTGACATTCCTGCCATTGGTCCTCCCTTTCGCCTACCTTAGCAGACGCCCCTATGGGGTTGATGCGTAACGCTAGATTAGCGTCATGCCTCCGTCGATCATGATGATTTGGCCCGTCATGTAGTCACTGTCTTTTGACGCCAAAAACGTAGTGGTTCCGGTTATATCATCCGGCGTGGCTACTCGGCCCCTTAGAATATCGGTCGAGAATTCTTCCATGGCTTGGCCGGGGCGTTCGGACGCGCCAATCTCAAGCAAGTCGCGATCAACTTGGTCCCACATTTCTGTCGCGACGACACCGGGGGCAAATCCCGTCACGGTGATGTCGTGCTTGGCCAAATCACGCGCGCCCGATTGGGTCAAAGATACGACAGCCCATTTGCTCGCGCAGTACGGGGCGACGTTGTCGTACCCCTGACGGCTGGCGATCGATGCTGTGTTGATAATCTTGCCGCCGTGGCCTTGTGCAATCATCTGACGGGCAGCCTCTTGTGTGCCGATCAGCACACCAAGGCCGTTGATATCCATGATGAACTTCCAGTTTTCTTCCGTCACATCAAGAAAGTTCATTGGGCGATTCACGCCGGCATTGTTGAATTTGACGTCTAGCTTTCCGAAAACCGACACAGCGTGGTCAATCATGGCGCGGACTTGATCTCGGCTGGTGACATCAACAGGGAAGTGGGTGATCTTTGCGCCAGCACTGGCGGCGCGTTCAGTATTCGCAGCTACGACATCGTACAATCTTTCCGCATTGATATCTGCAAAACACACGTCAGCGCCTTCATCCAAAAGCGCCTCACCGATGGCACGCCCGATACCTTGTGCAGCTCCTGTGACAATACAGGATCGACCCGAAACACGCCTCATGGTGCCCTCCCCGTTTAGAATTTTTTGGAAAAGTGATGCGCGGGACAGGTGTCTGCCCCGCGCATACAGTCAGGATTGGATTAGAATACAGGCTTCGTGTAATCGCCCATGTTGTCCTGCGTGATCTTCGGCGTGTCGAAGTAGTTCAGGAACGGCAGCTCTTCGCCATTCAGAAGATCGATCGCTGTCTTCAAAGCAGCTTCTGCGTCGTCAACTGGGGACTGATAGATGGAGCCCCAATATTCGCCGCGGCCCATGGCCTCGTAACCGACGGCGAAGTTGGTTGCGCCAACAAACGTGATGCCGTCCGTGCGCCCTGCTGCGTTTGCAGCGTTCAATGCGCCTACTCCCATGTTGTCGTCGCCAGCATAAACGCCATCGATGTCGTCATATTTTACAAGGAACGCTTCCATGACTTGCTGGGACTTTTCACGGTTCCAGTCGCCTGGCTGTGTTTCGACCAGTGTGACATTCGGGCAAACCTCTGGCAGGCGATCTTCAAAGCCTTTGGCGCGTTCAATAGCAGTTGTGTACCCTGGCTGGCCAGAAATCTGCACAACGCGTGCTTCGTCCTGTGTGCCTAGAGCTGTGAAACGCTCACACATTATCTCAGCTGATCGTGATCCCTGCGTGATGTTGTCCGGGCCAGAGAACGACGCGACAAATTCAAAGCCGGCTTCGGCGATGTTTGAGTTTGTTACGACAACAGGGATGTCGGCCTGAAACGCTTTACGCACAGCCGGGATTACGGCTTCGCCGTTGGTTGGCCAGATGATGATTGCATCGACTTCTTGCTGGATCAGGTCTTCCATTTGGGCGATCTGGCGGGCCACGTCACCGCCTGCGTCCAGAACTACGACTTCAACGTCTGGATTGGCTTCTGCGGCAGCAATAAACGCCTGCTCGTATGTTGTCTGATAGCTGTCTACTCCAACGTTGTTTTGAGTGATGCCAATTGTCATCGTCTCTGCAGCGGCAGCGGTGCCAAGAAGTGCAGTTGTGCAAGCTAGTGCTGCTTTGGTGGTGAAGTTCATATCGGGTCCTCCCAGACTTTTAAGATGTAAACGGTTGCTGCTGTCCTCACAGCTCAGAGAATCGTTCTGGTACAACCTATCCCTTACCATTCCCCAATTTATCGGCCCTTTGATGCTATACTTTATATCCATTTTGGATGTTTTCATATCCAAAATGGATTTTTTCGCGATACTGCACCTGCGCCAAATTGGCCACTTTAGGAGTAAGGCAATGCCCAAGACGATTCCCGGCACAACGAAAGCAGAGCGATCCAGGACTGTGAACATGGTAGCCCAAAATAATATCCAAGATGGACATCGCGTTAGGGCTATAGCTCTAGGCGCGGGTTCTGCGGGTATGTCTGCCAAGTTAGATAGGGTTGTGCAGTTCTTAGACGGCCTAACAGCTGAGATCGACAGCACGCTCGACCCATCGATCCCAAACCCCTACCTCAAAATGAGCCTGCACCTTCTGCGAAGTCACATGGAGGGACGTATTGTAACTGCTTCGTCCCTCGTCGACATGTCGGGTGTGCCCTATGCGACCGCCATGCGCAAATTAAGCGAGCTGGAAACTGCGGGTCTAATCGAACAACGCACGCGCACGAAAACCGGCAAAAGTTTCTCACTTCACCCCAGCGCAGACATGATTTCGAATTGGACCCAACTGGCGGATCGCATTCACCGCATGGGAACTGATGCATTTGGTGCTGCAGCAGCTAGCGTTGAAAAAGATGACTACTATTTTGGCGGATCTTATCAGCATGGACAGGCAACGATTCAGCCGCCCAACGCACTGACGACACCGCTAAAGCTGCAGGGCGGCATTCGTATTTTGGTCCACGGGGACCCGACTTTCATGGTGATGGACAATCTCAAACGGCAGTTCGAACAACATGTTGGCACTCAAATTCACCAACGTGCCTTTTCTATTGACCGCTTGCGCGAAGAGGCCCTGCGTAATGCCAAACGCACTATTAGCCAGTATGATTTGATTGCAGTGGATCTGCCTTGGATCGGCGAGTTTGTCAAAAAAGGTGTTTTGCGACCTTTAGATTCCATAATGGATACCGAGCGGCTCGATCCAAGTGATTTCCACACAGCCGGTTGGCAGGCAGCTCATTGGAACGGCACTCCCTACGGCGTTCCAAACCAGACCACGCCCGAGTTAATGTTCTACCGCAAAGATTGGTTCGCTGAGGCTGGCTTGACGCCGCCCACAACCACTGAGGCTGTTTTAACAGCGGCCAAGGAACTGCACGATCCACGCCACGGCCACTTCGGTGTTGCGTGGAACGCCGCACGCGGAACAGCACTTGGCCATACATTCATGACGACCTGCGCAGCCTTCGGTCAGCCCATTATTGACTTACCGGAAATCGCTGGTGGATTTGATGCCTCGGATCTGGACCGTGCCGACATTCGTCCGACGATCGATACAGCACGTGGGCTTGAGGCCGCCGAATACCTAATGGCTCTGCTTGAATTTTCACCACCCGATATCTTGTCGATGTCATGGTACGAGCGCGTGCGCCCCTATGCTGCTGGTAAGGTTGCGATGGCGTACGGCTACACGCTATTGGCGCCGTACTTTGAACTCGACCAAAGTTCGCCTGCCTATGGCAATACAGGGTATGTTCCACAGCCACACGGGCCGCACGGTGCACCGATTGCGCCTGTCGGTGGCTATGTTTTTGGCATCCCCACAAACCTGCCTGAAGACCGTGTCCCCGATGCCGTCGAAGCCTTGATCGCGTTCACATCGCCCGAGGCACAGAAGCTTTACGTCCAAAATGGCAGCCGTACTGCGCCGCGTTATTCTGTCGGGGCCGACCCAGAAGTCCGCCGCCTCTCCCCCATCTTTGAGGCAGTGGATGAGATGTCTTGGCGCGACGAGCTGCAGTTTTGGCCACGGCCACCGATCCCACAAATCTCTGAGATCATTCAGATTTGCGGGCAAGAGTTTCACGACATGTTGCGCGGTGTAACCCGCCCACAAGAAGCACTGGCGCGGGCTCAGTCCCGTGCCGAAGACGCATTACGACAACCGGTCACCTAGGGAGGAAACCATGGACCCCAATCGCCTCAACGGAAAAAATATTCTCATCACAGGTGCCGCGCGCGGCATGGGTGAGGCCAACGCTGTTAACTTTGCCGCCCAAGGCGCAAACGTTTGTATCGGCGATCTGGACCTCGATGCGGCTCAGAAGGTTGCCGACACAATCAACGCGGCCGGCAACGGCAAAGCGATTGCAGTCAAAATGGATGTGACCAAACGCGAAGACAACAAGTCAGCGGTAGCGGCCACGGTCGCCGCGTTCGGGTCCATCAATATTGGTGTCTTCAACGCTGGTATGAACAAGCCGCGGTTCTTCATGGATATCGATGAAGACAACTGGGACATGATCATGAACGTCAACACCAAGGCGATGTGGCTTGGGATGCAGGAAACAGCCGCGCAGATGATCGCGCAGGGACCGATGGCAGATCACCCCTATAAACTCATTAACGTCGGTTCAATCGCGTCGCGCAAACCTCTGGTGGATGTGACGGTGTATTGCACCTCAAAATACGGATGTTTAGCCCTGACCCATTGTGGTGCGTTGGGTCTCGCAGAGCACAACATTACCGTAAACGGCTATGCACCGGGTGTCGTTGACACCCCACTGTGGGAGCAGCTCGACAAGGATTTGGTCGAAATCGGTTTCAAGGAAAAAGCGGGCCAAGCCTTTGATGATATTGTTCAAAATGAACTGCAAATCAAACGCGTATCTTATCCCAAAGACATCGTAGGTACGGCTTCTTTCCTGTGTTCTGACGACAGCGACTACATGACGGGTCAAATGATCCACATCGATGGCGGCTGGTGCATCCAATAACTCAGGACGCTGCGCCCGACCATACAAATTTTAAAGCATCTTTAGAGGTGCGAAGGAGGCTCTCATGGCTCAACCTAATACGTCCGCACTCAACCCACGCATTCTTCAGCCGGGTGATATTGACCCGAATTGGCGTTGGGACAAACACATCCCGTCATCCGGCCACACTGCTGTCGATTTTGAGCGCCGCGTCGATCACGATCGTCTGCGCCGCTATCGCCTGTCGCGCGCCAAAGATGCGCTGAAAAAGTCAAACCTCGGCTCCATGTTGATGTTTGACGTGAACAACATCCGTTACGTTTCAGGCACTAAAATTGGTGAATGGGAACGCGATAAGATGTGCCGGTTCTGCCTGCTTGCAGGTGATGAAGAACCCTATGTTTGGGATTTCGGTTCTGCAGCAGTGCATCACAAAGATTACTGCGATTGGCTTGATCCAGACCGGATGTTGCCCGGCGTTGTTGGTATGCGCGGCACTATTCCCCCCAGTTTTGGCCTAATGAAGCGCTACGCCGAAGAAATCGCTGGCCTGATCAAGAAGGCTGGTATGGCAGGAATGCCGGTTGGCGTGGACTATGCGGAAACAGCGATGTTCTTTGCCCTGCAGGATGCAGGTATAAACGTGGTCGACGGCCAGCAGGTCATGTTGAGTGCCCGAGAAATCAAAAACATCGACGAAATCCAGCTGCTGAACCAAGCAGCAGCCATGGTCGATGGTGTTTACCACATGATTTACGAGGAGCTAAAGCCTGGCGTGCGCGAAAATGATATCGTCGCGATGTCCAACAAGATGCTCTACGAAATGGGCTCTGACGATGTCGAGGCAATCAACGCCATTTCCGGCGAACGGTGCAACCCGCATCCGCACAACTTCACCGACAGATTGATTCGTCCGGGCGATCAAGCCTTCTTTGATATTTTACAGTCTTATCAGGGATATAGAACCTGTTATTACCGCACATTCAACGTCGGATTCTCAACGCCTAGTCAAAACGACGCATACATCAAGGCGCGAGAATGGATTGATGCCTCAATCGAACTCATTCGTCCAGGTGTCTCGACAGACGTCGTGGCAAAGGCATGGCCCAAAGCAGAGGAATTCGGTTTCCCTGATGAACTTTCCGCCTTCGGACTGCAATTCGGCCATGGCTTGGGGCTGGCGCTGCACGAACGCCCGATCATCAGCCGCGCGGTATCTTTGGAAAACCCAATGGAGATCAAGACCGGCATGGTCTTTGCGTTGGAAACCTACTGTCCAGCGACCGACGGCTATTCAGCCGCCCGCATCGAAGAAGAAGTCGTCGTGACGGATACGGGATGCAAGGTGATCAGTCTTTTCCCTGCCCAAGACCTTCCAATCGCCAACCGTTACTAACCTCCCTGAACTGTCCTTCTTGGTTAAGCCGCCAAGGAGGACCCTTTTTCACGAGAGAATATCATGAGCGCCGCCAAAAAAAGTTCCAACACCGAAGACTACCTACGCATGTACCGCCAAATGGTTCGTATCCGCGCATTCGAGGATAACGCGAACCAGCTGTATCTTTCTGCCAAAATGCCTGGGCTGACGCACATGTATTCCGGCGAAGAGGCCGTGGCCGTAGGTATCTGCGAGGCTCTCAAGGTCACGGACAAAATAACATCGACCCACCGTGGTCATGGACATTGCGTGGCAAAAGGGGCCGACTTCAAAGAGATGTTTTGCGAACTTTTGGGCAAGGAAGAAGGCTATTGTCGTGGCAAAGGCGGATCGATGCACATTGCCGACCAATCCAACGGCAATCTTGGCGCCAACGCCATCGTTGGCGGGTCCATGGGCATCGCAACGGGGTCTGCGTTTACGGCCAAAATGATCGGTAAGGACGATGTCACCGTATGTTTCTTTGGTGACGGCGCGACAGCACAAGGGTTGCTGTACGAAGTCATGAACATGGCGGCTCTCTGGAAACTGCCTGTCATCTACGCATGCGAAAACAATGGCTATTCAGAATATACCAAGACCGAGGAAATCGCGGCGGGTTCGATCACTGCGCGCGCAGAAGCGTTTGGTATCGAGGCGCATCAAGTTGACGGTCAAGACGTTTTGGCAGTCAATAAATTATCGGTTGATCTGGTTGCGCGCGCACGCAAAGGCGAAGGCCCGTTCTTTATAGAATTGATGACCTACCGCTATCACGGCCACCACGTGGGCGACATCAATCGCGAATACTACCGCTCCAAAGAAGAAGAAAAAGATTGGAAGAACAACCGTGATCCAATCACTCGGTTCCGCGCCCATCTGGTCAACGAAGGCCTTGCCACTGAAGACGAGATCGACGCCATGAACACCAGTATCGCGGCCGACGCCGAAGCCGCCGTGGCCTATGCCCTCGATGCCAAATACCCCGACGTGTCAGAGGTCGACATGCATGTGTTCACCGACATCAAACACGCGCTGGCGTAAGGAGAAACCCAATGAGAGAGATAACCCTATCCCAAGCCGTCAATGAAGCATTGGCCGAAGAAATGCGCCGCGACGAAACCGTGTTTATCATCGGTGAGGACGTTGCCGAGGCGGGAACACCCTTCAAAATTCTGTCCGGTCTTGTGGAAGAATTCGGCACAGGTCGCGTCGTTGACACGCCCATATCTGAGCCAGGTTTCATGGGCCTTGCCGTTGGTGCAGCCATGACAGGCACACGCCCTGTGGTGGACCTGATGTTTGGCGACTTCATCTTCTTGATCATGGACCAGCTGTGCAATCAGGCCGCCAAGACGCACTACATGTCAGGTGGCAAACTCAGCGTGCCGCTGGTTTTGCGCACAAACATGGGTGCGACACGCCGCTCAGCCGCACAGCATAGCCAATCGTTGCATGCCATTGTGGCGCATATCCCCGGGCTCAAGATCGCGATGCCATCCTCGGCCTACGAGGCCAAAGGCCTAATGAAGACAGCAATTCGCGACAACAACCCTGTGGTCATCTTTGAGGACAAGCTGATGTATCAGGATAAGGCCCCCGTACCGGAAGAAGAATACCTGATCCCGTTTGGCGAGGCCAACATCAAACGCGACGGGACTGACATCACGCTGATCGGAACATCTTCAATGGTGCAGGTCTGCGAGGCTGCCGCCGAGATTCTCGCCGCGGAAGGGATCAGCGCCGAGGTCATTGATCCACGTACCATCGTGCCACTTGACGAAGCAACGCTGCTGGCTTCTGCGCGCAAAACATCCCGCGTGATCGTCGTTGATGAGGGGCATCAAAGCTATGGCGTCACCGCCGAAATCGCGAGCCGCATTAACGAGAAGGCATTTTACCATCTGGACGCGCCTGTTTTGCGGATGGGTGCGATGGACGTACCGATCCCCTTCAGTCCGGCGCTGGAAGACGTCACAGTGCCGACACCTGAGGGCGTAGCCGAAAGGGCCCGCATGCTGGTGGCAGGGGAGATGATCGATGCCGCTTGACGTCATCATGCCTGCCCTTGGTATGGCGCAAGAGACAGGTCTGATCGTCGCGTGGCATAAGCAGCCTGGCGATCCGGTGGCCAAAGGTGATGCGCTGTTCGAGGTCGAGACCGACAAGGCCACGATGGAAGTCGAGGCGCAGGGCGATGGCTTCCTCACCGATGTGACCGCGAGCGAAGGCACCGAAGTGCCCGTGGGCCATGTGATCGCCCAGATTTCACAAAGCGCCGAAAGCGCCGTTGCGCGGGATACAACTAGCGCTGAGGCTAGTGCCACGCACCCCAACCCAATCTCAGATTTGCCCAGCGGCAAAGAGGTCATCATGCCAACGCTCGGGATGGCACAGGACACGGGCCTATTGATCACATGGCACAAGTCAGCAGGCGATGCCGTAGGCGCGGATGATATTCTTTTCGAGGTCGAGACCGACAAAAGTACAGTCGAAGTCAACGCAGGGACTGACGGTTATATCGCAGCCCTACTTGCCGCCGAAGGTGAGGAAGTGCCGGTGGGGCAGACCATCGCAATCATCAGCATTGATGCGCCTGCAAATCCGATCACGCGCAAGGCCGCTGAATCCTCTCCTGCTTCTGTACCCACGCCGAAGGCGGTAGAAGAACCGCTTGCATCACCAACACTGATACCAAGAAAGTCTGCCCCAGCAACCGGTGGGCGTATCCTCGCGTCTCCCAAGGTGCGGCGCCTGGCGCGCGAGCAAGGCCTCGACCTAGGCCGTTTGGTGGCGGCGGGCCATCCACAACCGTTCCACGTCAGCGACCTTGCAATACTCAAGGCTCTCCCTGCTAATGCTATTGCAGCCTCATACGCGGCGCAGGCTTCAAGCCGATTGACTGCTGAGGTCGCAACCGAAGGCTTTAGCGCCTTCGCTACTTGGGCTTGTGAGACTGCCAACCTCACGGATACCTCAGCGCTACTTGCAGGGTTCTGTGCGGCGAGCATGAACATAGATGCCATCGTCGCGGTTGAAAGTTTTGGTACGACCAAGACATACGCTGGCTCTGGCCAACTGAGTGCCACCATACAGACTGACGCAGCCCCACAAATTCTTATACGCGATTTGCGGTTCAGCGCGATCACGACTGTGCAGGTCGGGGCCGAGGACGTGCCTACCCTGACACTCACCCGCAATGGGGACGGCGTCTCGATCACTCTCGAATCCGCAATCGGGCAACCTAGTACGCCCGACGCGATCACCTTTCTTTCAAACTTCGCAGGCCGGATGGAGCAACCTCTCCGCCACCTGCTCTGACCATTCGGAGACCGAACATGGACTACACCGATCTCTATATCGACGGCGCATGGCACAAAGGTGTATCTGGCGATCGCTTCGATGTGCTGAACCCCGCAACCGAGGAAATCATCGCTACGGTTGCCTCTGCTGATATTACAGATGCCGACGCGGCCCTTGATGCTGCAGAAGCTGCGATGAAAAAATGGGCTGCGCAAACGCCGCGCCATCGCTCTGAGGTGCTGCGCAAAGCTTGGGAATTGATGACCGCACGCCTTGAGGACTTCGCCCATCTCATAACCCTTGAAAATGGCAAGGCCCGCGCAGATGCGTTGGGCGAGGCAACGTATGCCGCCGAATTCTTTCGCTGGTTCGCAGAAGAGGCTGTGCGCGCCGATGGTATGTTGACCCACGCCCCTGCATCGGGCGCGCGGATCATGGTCCAACACAAACCCGCTGGTCTTGCCGTATTGGTGACACCCTGGAACTACCCCGCCGCCATGGGAACGCGTAAAATTGCGCCCGCGCTGGCCGCAGGCTGCGCCGTAATCATCAAACCGGCATCCGAGACACCGCTGACTATGTTGGCCCTGATGCCACTGCTGGAAGAAGCAGGTGTTCCCAAAGGGTTGGTCAATGTTCTGCCATCAAAGCGCAGTGGCACCTTGGTCGACCACATGCTGCACGATCCGCGCGTGCGCGTCGTCAGCTTCACAGGCTCAACCGGTGTGGGCCGCAAGCTCTTGCACTCAGCCGCCGATCAGGTGCTTAAGCCAGCAATGGAACTAGGTGGAAACGCCCCGTTGATTGTCTTTGAAGACGCGGACATTGATGTCGCTGTTGAAGGGGCCATGCTCGCCAAGATGCGCAACCTCGGGGAGGCCTGTACAGCCGCCAACCGCATTTATGTGCACGAGGACGTGGCCGACGCGTTCACCGCGAAATTCACCGCCGCCATGTCCGCATTGAAAGTCGGCGACGGCACTGACCCTTCGGTTGATGTGGGTCCGCTCGTAAATGCAGATACCCGTGATAAGGTTGCCGCGTTCGTCGCTGACGCCGTCAGCAAAGGGGCCAAGATCGAATGTGGTGGAACAACACCTAACGGCATCGGCTTTTTCTACCCCCCCACTGTTATGTCAGGCGTGTCCGAAGATTCAGAATGTGTACATGACGAAATTTTCGGCCCCGTCGCTGCAATTCAGACTTTCACCGACCAAGAAGACGTGATCCGCCGGGCCAATGACACAGAATACGGCCTTGTAGCTTATGTTTTTTCTGAAGACATGAAGCGCGCTTTGCAGGTCTGCGAACGATTAGAATACGGGATGGTCGGATTGAATCGCGGCCTTGTCTCGGATCCCGCAGCCCCCTTTGGTGGGGTTAAGCAATCTGGTCTGGGCCGTGAAGGCGGGCACGAAGGTATGCTCGAATTCATGGAAACACAGTACATCTCGGCAAGCTGGTGAGGGGCGCTATGTCTGACATTATCGCCGCCCCTTCTGTCCGTGCCCTTGCCCGCGAAAAAGGTATCGACATTGAAAATTTGGCACACGATCTAGGCCGAACTACTATTGCGCGTGAGGATTTAGATGGCAGCAGCGCAGCCACGCCAACACAAAATAACCACGCCGCCTACTGGGATGTGGATCATGCACAATATGGCCCCGTAACCGAGGAACCGATGAGCCGGTTCGCGCAGGTGGCCTCGGCAAACCTCTCGGCTGCAAACGCTATGATCCCGCAGGTCACCCACCATGACCGCGCAGATGTGTCGGCGATCGACGCGCTACGAAGCCAGATGAAAGTCGAAGCACAGGCGCGCGGCATCAAGTTGACTGCGTTGGCTTTTCAGGTCAAAGCACTGGCGCGTGCGCTGCGCGAATTTCCACGGTTCAATGCGTCACTCTCATCCGATGGTAAAACGCTGATCCTGAAGGACTTTGTGCACATCGGCATCGCCGTGGATACGCCAGGCGGACTTATGGTGCCTGTCATCCGTGACGCTGACCGCAAGGGCCTGTGGCAAATCGCAACCGAGATCACCGATCTTGCTACACGTGCGCAAGCCCGCAAGGTCAAACCAGACGAGATGGGCGGCGCATCCATGTCGATCAGCAATCTTGGGGGCATCGGCGGCACAGCATTCACACCTATCGTGAACCCGCCCGAGGTCGCCATCCTTGGCCTGACACGCACTGAAATGACACCAGTGTGGGACGGAGTGGCCTTTCAACCTGTTCCCATGGTGCCGCTAGACCTGAGTTACGATCATCGTGTGATCAACGGGGCCGATGCAGCACACTTTATGGCCTACCTAGCGGGTCTGTTGACTGATCCGCGCCGGATAATGATCTAGAAGGATAGGCGAATGAGCAATCAAACCGATTTGATGGTGATAGGAGCTGGCCCCGGTGGTTATGCCTGTGCCTTTCGCGCTGCTGATCTGGGCCGCAAAGTGGTCATGGTCGACCCCCGAGCGACCTTGGGCGGCGTTTGCCTGAACGAAGGATGTATTCCGTCTAAAGCACTACTGCACGCAGCACAGATCATCCGAGAAGCGCATGAAATGTCTGACTGGGGAATCGAGTTTTCCAAACCCAAGATTGATCTCGACGCCCTGCGCGCGCGAAAAGATGGCATCGTTAGCAGCCTGACTGGTGGGTTAACTGGCATTGCGAAACGTCGCAAAGTTGAAACGATTTGTGGCACTGCAACCTTCATCGACGCCAAAACAGTCAATATCGATGGCGTGACATGGACCTTTGAGCAAGCAGTGATTGCGGTCGGCTCTGCGCCCATTCAATTGCCGGGCTGGCCCGAAGATCCGCGCATCTGGGATAGCACTGCCGCCCTAGAGCTGCGTGAAGTGCCCAAAGATCTGGTTATCGTCGGTGGTGGCATCATCGGTTTGGAAATGGCCACAATCTACAGCGCACTTGGCGCAAATGTCGTAGTTGTAGAACTTGCCGATCAGATCGCACCCGGCGCGGATCCGGACGCTGTCAAAATTCTATTTGCAGCTTTGAAAGCACAAGGAGTGACACTCCATACCAATACCAAAGTGAACGACGTCAAATCGACGAAAAGAGCAATCACTCTGACGTGTGAAGGTGACTTTGAAGGCACGTTATCAACGGGGGCTGTTATCCAGTCAGTGGGCCGACGGTCGAACGGTCCAAAAGTTGCACCGAAAAATGCCGGTATCGAGATTGATGAACGTGGCATTATCAATGTTGATGCGTCCTGCCGAACAAATGTAGACAATATCTTTGCCATCGGCGATGTCACCGGAAACCCGATGCTGGCCCACCGTGCAACCCATCAGGGCCACGTTGCCGCCGAAGCGGCCAGCGGGCATGCAGCGGCCCTCGACACCATACTGATACCATCTGTCGCCTATACGAACCCTGAAATGGCGTGGGTTGGTTTGACCGCAACGTACGCCAAAGCCGAAGACATTCCTTACAAAACCACAAGCTTTCCCTGGGCAGCAAGCGGCCGCAACCTAGCCTCGGGCGGCGGTGACGGTTTGACCAAACTGGTCTACTGCCCTGACACGCATCGTCTTTTGGGTGCGACACTGATCGGTTCAAACGCAGGCGAATTACTTGCCGAATGCACGTTGGCCATTGAAATGGGCGCAACTCTTGAAGACATCGCCCTATCTGTACATGCGCACCCGACAGTATCAGAAACGACAGCATTCGCTGCTGAACGCGCCTTGGGGATTTTGACAGACCTCTAGTCGCAACCTGATAGATCGTGCCCACATTGCAAACTGCTGCGCATAGCGCTTGTTCCCGGTGCGGCACGCGAACGAACTATCCACGCTATCAATGAAATCCCGAGCCGATCCAAGCCACTCCGTCAGCTTGGCTTGGGTATTGCCTTGCAGTCGCCCCAGCTTTTCCAAACTGCCAGTCTCTTTAAGTATCCTGCGCAATAGTGCGGATCAGAGGTCGTAACGTTTCCTCAGACCATCAGCATTCACTCCAAGCTTTTCGAGCGTGGCAACCAGTTCTTCCCTCTTCTGTCGCTGTTTGGCGTCGCCGTCATCTATGACCGGTTGAACTTCCAGCATAATCTGGATCGCCTTGATCAGAGATGGTGCGTGCCCCTTCAGACCCTTCTTGCAGAGTGCAAGTAGGGCCTCAAACCATCCAGCGACACTGTTCGGCCCTCAGGCGTCCGGGCACTTACCGGTTCGGACGGTACTGTCAGAGGAAAGTAGCTTGAAGCCAGAAGGGGGCTTTCGTAGCTTCGCTGAATGACAAAACGTTCCCCATTTCGCTACTTCAAAACCAGCCCTGAGATCATCCGCCTTGCGGTTATGATGTATGTCAGGTTTCCGCTGTCGCTGCGCAATGTCGAAGACCTGCTACATGAACGTGGCATTGACGTGAGTCATGAAACGATCCGTTTTTGGTGGAATTGGTTTGGCCCACTTTTCGCCTCTGAAATCCGTAAAGATCGGATCAATCGCACGCGATCGTATTCAAACTGGCAATGGCATCTGGACGAGGTTTTTGTGAAGATCAACGGCGAGACGCATTATCTATGGCGCGCGGTGGATCACGAAGGTGAAGTTCTTGAAAGCTTCGTCACAAAGCGCCGTGATCGCAAAGCAGCATTGAAATTCCTCAAGAAAACAATGAAGCGGTATGGCAATCCGGAAGTGATCGTCACTGACCGCCTTCAGTCATACGGTGCTGCGATGAAGGTGATCGGCAATGCCAGGCGCCAAATGACGGGACGGCGGCTAAACAACCGGGCAGAGAATTCGCATCTTCCGTTTCGACGAAGAGAGCGGGCAATGCTACGCTTCAGGCTATCGCGAAGTTTGCAGAAGTTCGTTTCCATCCATGCTTCAGTCCACAACCACTTCAA
>CBDTVI010000017.1:0-20430 GCA_965364065.1 uncultured Yoonia sp.
CAGTCACCATCACGGCAGCCCATGAAGACGGCAAAGCAGACTATTCTGCTGAAGTCGGCGCATTGGCATCCGGCGGCGGCGAAGTTCTCGTTGTTGCAGGTTATGTTGACCAAGGTGGTTCAGGCATCATCCGCTCCGCACTCGATACTGGCGCGTTTGACACATTCTACCTGCCAGACGGCATGGTTGGTGCGGTCCTGAACGACAACTTCGGTGCAGAACTGAACGGTTCATACGGCGCGTACCCTGGTACGGATAACGCTGGTGCAGGCCTTTTTGTTGATCTTGCTGAAGCAGCTGGATTTGACGGCACAGGCGCGTTTGCACCAGAATCATATGACGCGGCTGCGTTGATCATGCTGGCAATGCAGGCTGCGAACTCTGCTGATTCTGCTGATTTCAAAGACCACGTCTTTGCTGTAGCAAACGCACCGGGCGTACAGATCATGCCTGGTCAGTTGGCCGAAGGCCTCGCGCTGATCACGGCTGGCTTTGATATCGACTATGTCGGCGCATCTGCGGTTGACCTGATTGGACCCGGCGAATCCGCTGGTAACTACCAGGAAATCGAATTCGCGAATGGCGTCTATTCGACAATCGGCTACCGTTAATCTTATCGGATGAACAAAGTACGGCGCGGGGACCCCTCGCGCCGTACTGCCAAACAAGGCACGCATAAGACGTGCTCAAGGGGACAAATAATGATCGTCGTTGAAGATGTGGTCAAAACCTTTGGTGGCTTTCGGGCTGTTGACGGAGCATCGCTCAAAATCGAAGAAGGTTCGATCACCGGCTTGATCGGTCCAAATGGCGCTGGAAAGACTACTCTTTTCAATGTGATCGCGGGTGTTCTTAAGCCAACATCGGGCACTGTCTCGATGATGGGCGCTGACATCACGGGCCTGCCACCGCATGAACTGTTCCACAAAGGGTTACTGCGAACCTTCCAAATCGCACATGAATTTTCATCCATGACAGTGCGCGAAAACCTGATGATGGTCCCCGGTGATCAATCAGGCGAAGTGCTTTGGAACACATGGTTCGGCCGCAAGCGGATCGCGAATGAAGAACGCGCCTTGCAGGCCAAAGCTGACGAAGTGATCGAGTTCCTGACCATCGAGCACCTTAAAGAAGAAAAAGCCGGCAACCTGTCTGGTGGCCAGAAAAAGCTGCTCGAACTGGGCCGGACCATGATGGTCGACGCCAAGATCGTGTTTCTGGACGAAGTGGGCGCTGGCGTGAACCGCACCCTGCTGAACACCATCGGCGACGCGATCATCCGTCTGAACCAAGAACGCAATTACACATTTGTGGTCATCGAGCACGACATGGACTTTATCGGTCGACTTTGTGATCCGGTGATCTGCATGGCCGAAGGGCGCGTTTTGGCCGAAGGCACGTTGGACGAAATTAAAGCAAATGAGCAAGTGATCGAGGCATACCTCGGCACCGGATTGAAAAACAAAGATAAGGTGAGCGCGACATGAAATTCTTACTAACCATTCTGTTGGGGGCTATCTTAGGCTCGGCCGCAACATTCTATTACATCTACGTCAACCACGCAGACGTCACAGAACAAGCGCTGATGCGTGACACGTTGACGACGTATGCGCCCTTTTTGGCAGAGTATATCAACCCGTGAGTGATAATCCCTACCAAAACGGTCGCGGTAACAAGGACCATTCCATCACCAAAGCAGGTGGTAGTACGCTTTCTGCTGCCAAGAATAGTCCGCGCGACAGTAAACCCCGGAGCGACGAGCCGTTTTTGATCGGTGAGGCGATGACCGGCGGTTATGGCAAAGGCCCCGATATTCTTCATAGCTGTACGATCGCCGCCGAAAAGGGCGAAATCGCAGTGATTGTTGGCCCGAATGGTGCTGGTAAATCGACCGGAATGAAGGCGCTGTTTGGCATGTTGAATGTCAATCAAGGCGCTGTCCGGCTTGATGGCGAGGACATTACCCACCTGACGCCACAACAACGTGTTGTGAAAGGCATGGGATTTGTGCCGCAGGTCGCGAACATCTTTACCTCGATGACAGTCGAAGAAAACCTCGAGATGGGTGCGTTTATCCGTCGCGATGATTTCAGAGATACGATGACGCAGATCTACGACTTGTTCCCGATCTTGAAAGAAAAGCGTAATCAGGCCGCAGGTGAGCTTTCGGGTGGTCAACGCCAGCAAGTCGCTGTGGGTCGCGCATTGATGACACAGCCCAAGGTTTTGATGCTGGACGAACCCACTGCTGGCGTATCACCCATCGTGATGGACGAGTTGTTTGACCGGATCATTGAAGTTGCCCGCACAGGTATTCCAATCTTGATGGTCGAACAAAACGCCCGGCAAGCACTTGAAATTGCTGACAAAGCTTATGTTTTGGTGCAAGGCCGCAATGCCCATACTGGAACAGGCAAAGAACTGTTGGCCGACCCCGAAGTCCGCCGCAGCTTTTTGGGCGGATGATCAAAATGCCCGCCCTCCTTTGCGCCACCTTATCTGGGCCTGCCATGGCCGAAGTTGTCACTTGTGACCTGTCAGGCACCCTCGTCCGGTTCGAGATCGACCGCGCGCAATTTGCGCCTGCCCTTGATCTTGCTGAACCACCGCGCCGCCGGATCACTACCGTGCAAATTGGTGACGCACAGTTCCCTGCCGAACCCATTATGATGGGCGATGTCCGTGGATTTTGGGCCGAAAGTTTGGCGGGATCTGACGTAATGATGGTGATGCAAGCAGACGGATCAGCCATCTACACGGGTGCCCGCGCAGGTGAACGCCTGACTGGCACGTGCGAGGTGCTGCAATGAACAATGATAATACGCTGAATTCCAAGGAAGTTGTGTAAATGGATTTTCTAAACGGTATCGTCGCCTTCGCGAACTTTGTCTTCGTACCCGGCCTCGCTTATGGCGCGCAACTTGCCATTGGTGCGCTCGGGGTCACGATGATCTACGGCATCTTGCGGTTCTCGAACTTTGCCCACGGCGACACGATGGCCTTTGGAACCGCTATTACGATTTTGGTGACGACCGCATTTATCAGCATGGGGATCACCTTTGGGCCATTGCCGACGGCCCTGCTGGCCCTGCCCTTTGGCATTGGCGCCACGATCCTGCTGCTGCTGGGCACTGATTGGGCCGTTTATAAATTCTACCGCCAGCAAAAGGCTAAACCCGTGATCCTTGTGATCGTATCGATGGGTGTGATGTTTGTGATGAACGGCGTCGTGCGCTTTATCATTGGTGTGCGTGATATCCGGTTTGCCGATGGTGAACGCTTCATCATCACTGCCCGCGAGTTTAAGGAAATGACGGGGCTTGATGAAGGTTTGGCAATCAAAACGACCCAAGCACTCACTGTTGTCGTCGCCTTTATCGTTATGGCGCTGCTATTTTGGTTCCTGAACAAGACCCGCACAGGTAAATCCATGCGTGCGTTTTCCGACAACGAAGACCTCGCCCTGCTGTCAGGCATCAATCCTGATTGGGTGGTCAAGGTCACATGGATGATCGTCGCCGCCCTCGCCACAACCGCGGGTGTGCTTTACGGCCTTGATAAATCTTTCAAAGCCTTCACCTACTTCCAACTTCTGTTGCCTATCTTTGCTGCGGCCATTGTTGGCGGCTTGGGCAACCCGTTGGGCGCCATCGCAGGTGGGTTTGTGATCGCATTCAGCGAAGTGACAATCACCTACGCTTGGAAAAAAGTACTGGTCTATATGATGCCAGACAGCCTCGAACCTGATGGCCTCGTTCAGCTTTTATCGACCGACTACAAATTCGCCGTCAGCTTTGCGATCTTGATTATCGTGCTGCTGTTTAAGCCCACAGGTCTGTTTAAGGGGCAATCCGTATGAACACCGCTGTCAAAGATACTGCACTTTTCGGGGTCGTCGCCGTCCTGCTGATTGGCACGGGGATCATCCAAGGCTGGAACTCGGCGCTGCTTATTTTGAACATGGGCCTTATTTCGGCGATCATGGCACTGGGTGTGAACCTGCAGTGGGGCTTTGCGGGGCTGTTTAACATTGGCGTCATGGGCTTTGTCGCCCTTGGTGGTTTGGCCACTGTGCTGGTGTCCGCAGAACCTGTGCCAGAAGCATGGCAAGCGGGTGGTTTGCGCATCTTTGCAGGTCTGGCTTTGGGCGCGTTGACTGTCGTGGCCGCCGTACAGGCGCAAAAACGACTAGAGGGGCGCACAAAAACGATTGTCACGCTTGTGATCTTGATCGGTGGTTTCTTCCTTTATCGCGGCGTGTTTGACCCCGGTAAGGAAGCAGTCGAGGCCGTGAACCCTGCCCTAACAGGCAACCTTGGTGGTCTGAACCTGCCCATTATCCTCAGCTGGCCTGTGGGCGGCCTGCTCGCTGCTGGTGCCGCGTGGATCATCGGAAAAACAGCCCTTGGCCTGCGGTCGGATTATCTGGCGATTGCGACGCTTGGTATCGCGGAAATTATCATCGCTGTGATGAAAAACGAAGACTGGCTGGCACGCGGTGTGAAAAACGTGGCCGGTCTGGACAGCCCTGTCCCCGACGCGATTTCACTGCAAAACGATCCAACTTTTGTCGAACGCGCGATCAATCTTGGGCTGGATCCTGTTGTTGGCTCAACACTTTATAACAAAGCGGGCTATACGATTTTGTTCACAATCGTTCTTCTAATCCTACTGTGGCTTGCGCAAAATGCGCTCAAAAGCCCCTGGGGCCGGATGATGCGCGCGATCCGCGACAATGAAACCGCGGCCGAAGCGATGGGCAAAAACGTCACCGCACGGCATTTGCAGATTTTCATTCTAGGCTCTGCGATTTGCGGCATTGCTGGTGCGATGATGACAACGTTGGATGGTCAGTTGACCCCCGGCACGTATCAACCGCTGCGTTTCACCTTCCTGATATGGGTCATGGTGATCGTTGGCGGGTCCGGCAACAACTTTGGCGCGGTTCTTGGCGGTATGCTAATTTGGTGGCTTTGGGTGCAGGTTGAACCGCTGGGCCTTGGGTTGATGAACATCTTAAGCAGTGGACTTGAAGACGGCAGTGACCTGAAAGAGCGGATGATTGAATCAGCGGCGCATATGCGTTTGCTGACAATGGGTCTGGTGTTGCTGTTGGTGCTGCGGTTCAGTCCCCGCGGCCTGATCCCAGAGCGTTAGATCAAGCTTCATTGTATGCAGATAAGGGTCAGAGGGCAGCTTGTTCTCTGACCCTTTGCTGTTAAAACAGAGGCAGTAACCAACCGGGGTCTCAATGTCTCTTATCTTCCGCTGGCTTGTCCGGCTTGCCTCTGCATTGATCGTCCTTGGCGTCGCGGCCATGGCCTTGGCCTATTATTTTGCGTCGCGGTCCTTGCCTGAATATAGTGGCACCCGTGAAGTAGCAGGAATTTCGGCGCCAGTTGAAATCGTGCGCAATAATGCGAATGTTCCGCATATTTTCGGGCAAACCAACGACGATGTATTTTACGCCCTTGGCTTTGCCCACGCCCAAGATCGCATGTGGCAAATGACAATGCTGCGCAGGACCGCCCAAGGGCGCCTGTCAGAACTGTTTGGCGAACGCACCCTCGGCATTGACGAAGTCTTGCGGCGCTTTGATCTTTATCCACTCGCAGTGTCCTCAGTCGCAGCACAGAACGACGAAACAAAGTCTGCGCTGACGGCTTATTCCGCTGGTGTGAACGCATGGCTGGGAGCCGTGAACGCTGGGTCACGCGGACGCGGCGCGCCTGAAATGTGGCTCTTTAATCATCCGGTTTCCCCTTGGCAGCCCGCGGATTCGATTGCGATCTTAAAGCTCATGGCGCTTGATCTCACCTCGAACCTTGATGATGAGGTCCTGCGTGCGCGTACATCTTTGTTGCTTGGGTCCGACCGCGTCAAAGACATCTTGCCTGATGATCCGACCAGCGCGCTTGCTGCACTGCCTGAATATGCAAGCCTTGTGCCGGATGTGCCCAGCTTTATGCCAAACATGCGGCTTGCTTATGACCCGCTGTCACCGATTAACCCGCGCGGCCTGAGTGGTGCCTCGAATGCTTGGGCTGCCAGTGCTGAACGCTCTGCTACGGGATCGACGTTGCTTGCCAATGACCCGCATCTGCGCCTGACAGCCCCTTCGATCTGGTATCTTGCGCGGCTCGAGTTGGAATCCGGTGGTGTCATCGGCGGCACAATTCCCGGCATGCCGATTATCCTATCGGGGCGCAGCGACACTGTCGGCTGGGGCCTGACAAGCGCGTATGTCGATGACCAAGATATCTTTATCGAAGAAGTGAATCCCGACAATCCCAACGAATATCGCAGCCCCGACGGCTGGGTGCCGTTTCGCACGCGCGACAGCATCATCCGGACGAAAGATGGACCTGCTGTGACCCTACAACTGCGTTGGACGGCGAATGGGCCAGTGATGCCGCGCGACCAATATGATCTGGGCACAATCACACCGGCAGGCCATGTGACTTCTGTGGCTTGGACCGCACTATCAGGACGCGACACATCCATGTCGGCCGCGATTGCGATCACGAAATCGCGCTCGGTAGAGGATGCCATTACAGCAGGCCGCGATTTTATTGCGCCCGCAATGAACCTGACATTGGCGGACCGAAACCGAGTGGCGATGCAGACCATCGGCGCATTGCCCGCGCGTGACGCCGCCCATCAAAGCCAAGGGCGTTTGCCCTCTTTTGGCTACCTGCCTGAAAACCGCTGGCAAGGGCGCTTCCCATACGATGACAATCCCCAGTTTTTGGACCCCGAAGGTGGGATCATCGGCAATACAAACAACAAGACCGTCGACCGCCCATTTCCTCGCCACGTCACGCATAGATGGGGCGACACGCAGCGTATCAACCGCTGGCAACGCTTGATGCAAGCCCGCGAAGTCCATACTCGCGACAGCTTTATCGAGGCGCAATTGGATACGGTCAGCTTTGCCGCGATAACACTGTCGACGCTGATGGGTGCTGATCTGTGGTTCACTGGCGATGCGGCCCCTTTGGGCACTCCAGAGCGACGCAGGCAAGACGCGCTTAATCTGTTGTCGGCATGGAATGGGGAAATGAACGAACATCTGCCCGAACCGCTGATCTATGCGACATGGGTGCGCGCGTTTCAGCAGCGTCTGATCCGTGATGAATTGGGGCCTTTGGCGTCTGAATTCACACATGTTGACCCCATTTTCATCGAACGTGTCTTCCGCGATATTGATGGCGCTGGCATCTGGTGTGACGTGATCCAGTCCGCGCCGGTTGAAACCTGCACTGATATCGCGCGCCAGTCCTTGGATGATGCGCTCGTGTGGATCGCCGAAAACCACGGCGAAGCGATCGAAGCCGTGCGCTGGGGCGATGCCCATGTCGCCACCCAAGACCATCCGGTGCTTGGCAATACACCATTGTTAAAATGGGTCGTGAATATCCGCCAATCGACCAGTGGCGGGGATCACACCCTACAGCGGGCCAAAACGTCAGGGCGCGATCCGAACCCGTTCCAGAATGTGCATGCAGCGGGGTATCGCGGCGTATACGACTTTGCTGATCCAGACAGTTCGGTCTTTGTCATCTCGACCGGACAATCGGGGCATCCACTATCGCGGTACTACGATAATCTGGGTGAGTTATGGCGACGGGGCGAGTATATCCCAATGTCGCTTGATCCAGATTTGGCGCGGGCTGCGGCTGTTGGGGTGACAGTTTTGGAGCCGATGCAGTAGCGTGATGTTTCCCTGCAAAAAGCCAATTGGCAGTTTTGAGCCCAAAGTGCAGAACTTTTGCGACGCAGCCAATGGCCGCATTAACGTCCAGCTTTCCATCTTAGAGCGATGGACCAGATCAAAAGACCAGTGAGGGCAAGGCATGCGATTGCGCTACAAAGCAACGCCCATGAACTAAACCGGTTGATGACTTCTATGTACTCGGGATAATCAATGTAACTTCTTGGCTTGGGCAACAAGAGCACGAGAACGATGGCGGATGATGAGGCTCCGATTAACCCCAAATGGAATGGCCAAAACAACGCCCTTGTCGCACGCGGAAAGCGCATCGCACCAAAGCGAGTTTGTAACCACGTCAAAGACGCAAAAATTGCCATAATCAAACCGTGATTGAGAGACGTACTTCCCGGGTTTACAACGAAGTAAGTGTCATGAAGTTATGGTTCTGATCCACCAATATTGCTAAGAATGACTTGGGTATTGATGAAGTTTACGCTGCCAAAAATAGCGTAAACTGATGCGGAAACGGCGAACAATGCCGCAGGTTTCCATTGTCGGATGTGGGCCGCCAGCGGAACTACAATAAGGCATGCAATCAGAAATACGGATTGGTCCACGTGTAGCTATTCCTTCCACCTCGAACTACAATTTGCATATATTGCGCTTTTTCGAAAGCAGTCATTCTTCTGGTACGTTTGAAAGGCTGGAAGGTCCGCTTTGCAGACCTTCAATCGCTACAGCCGCGTAAACCGTTCTTTCTGCAAATCCGTCCAGAACACTGTCAGGTCATAGCCGTCTTCAGTCTGGATTTCCTCAGTCACAATCCCTGCTTCAAACAACCATGCCCGCTCGCGCCCGTCAGCAAACGCCAAGGATAGCTTTTCCTCGCGGCGCGGGTCTTTCAACTTGTCAGGGATCGCGGCCAATAGCAGGTCCATGCCTTCGCCAGTAACCGCAGACACGGCAAAAAGATCATCTGTCCGTGCGGCCTGCGTCACGACCGCATCATGCGCATCGCCTTCTAACAAATCGGTTTTGTTCAAGATCGTGATCATCGGGGCCTCTTCGGCCACCCCAAGACTTTGCAGGATCGTCATCACGTCTTGGGATTGTTCCTCAGACTGCGGATGGCTGATGTCGCGAACATGTACGATCAGATCGGCATCCAACACTTCCTCAAGCGTTGCGCGGAATGCAGCAACCAATTCAGTCGGCAAATTGCTGATAAAACCCACCGTGTCGGACATAATGATTTCATCGCCCGTGGGCAGTGTGATTTTGCGCATGGTCGGGTCAAGGGTCGCGAACAACATGTCTTTGGCAAAAACGGATGCCCCCGTCAAACGGTTGAACAACGTCGATTTGCCCGCGTTCGTGTAGCCCACCAATGCGACAATCGGGAACGGAATTTTGGCACGTGCCGCACGGTGCAATTCGCGGGTCTTCACGACCTTTGCCAATTGCTTGCGCAAGCGGTTCAACTGGTCATCAATGGCGCGGCGGTCAGCCTCGATCTGGGTTTCACCCGGACCACCCACGAAACCCAAACCGCCACGTTGACGTTCCAAGTGGGTCCAAGCGCGCACCAGACGGGTCCGCTGATAAGACAACGCGGCCATTTCAACCTGCAACACACCCTCTGAGGTACGCGCGCGGTCGCTAAAAATCTCGAGGATTAAACCAGTACGGTCCAGCAGTTTTACGCCCCAATCTTTTTCAAGATTGCGCTGCTGCACAGGCGTGACATTGCCGTCGATCAAAACAAGTTCAACCTCGGCGTCGTGAAAAATTTCTTTGAGTTCCGCGATCTTGCCTTTGCCAAATAGCTTACCTGGATGGATACGTGGCAGGCGCACGATTGTGGCACCCACAACTTCCAAATTCGGCAAGGCATCAGCCAAGGCCACGCCTTCTTCCAACGCAGGTTCAGCCGCGCGGCGGGATTGGTCTGACTTTAGATCTGGGCGCAACACCCAAGCCCGTGTGAAAGGCCGATCATGTTCAAGCAATGCTATTCTTCACCTTCATAAAGGCTAATTGGCTGTGACGGCATGATTGTCGAGATCGCGCTCTTGTACACAAGCTGGGACTGGCCATCGCGGCGCAAAAGCACACAAAAGCTGTCGAACCACGTAATGACACCTTGCAATTTCACGCCATTAACCAAGAAAATGGTGACTGGCACCTTGGCTTTGCGGACATGATTAAGGAATGCATCTTGCAGATTTGCTTTATCGGCGGCCATAACGACACCTTCTTTTTCTTATTATTTGGGCCGGACATAGGCCAATTAGGACAAAAGCTAGTATGTCGCGGCCATGGGTGAGTTTCCACCCCCAAAATACACTTTAAATGCGGGTGTTTAGCGCTGCCAAATCTCGGGGTTGAACAGGGCAATAATTGCCAAAGTCTCGAGCCGGCCCAAAATCATCGCACCAGCAAGGATCACCTTGGCCGCATCGGGAATTCCTGAATAGGCGATCGGTGTTTCTGCCGCGACAGACGCCAGCGGTCCGGTCGTCGATAACGCAGACACCGCGAGAACAATTGCCGTTTCAAACTGCACACCCGTAAGCGACAACATCACCATGACGGCAGCAATGCTCAGCGCGAAAAGCATGAAAAACACCCACGAGATATAGGCACCTTGCTTGCGGATGCGGCGTGCGTCCTTGCCCCCGCCACCGATCGAAGACGGGTGCAGCAGCCGTGCTTGCTCGCGCTCGCCGTGCCTATAAAGCGCGTAGATACGCAGTAACTTTACGCCACCCGCTGTGGTCGCAACCCCGCCACCGATCAACGCCATGCCGATCAAAAACAGTCCCGGCGTGCTTAACCCTGACCACGTGGCGGCCCCGTCCCAAAAACGCGATTCAAATCCTGTGGTCGTCAGGAACGATGTGACTGTAAACAATGCCCCCCAAAGCGCGCCTGCAATTTGCCGGACGCTGGCCGCTGTCTGCCCTTCCGCAGCCCCCACAAAGTGGCGTGCAAATAGCAACAACGTGACAGTGCCAATCAACACAAGGGCCGTGATAAATTCGGGGTCGCGGCGCAAACCTTTGTCACCCTCGCCGATCAATCCCCGACTAAAGGTCAACCGTGACAGTGCAAAGATAAAGAAACACATTATCAACACCTCGCCCCAAAAACGCGATGCCGCAAAATAAAGCCCACCAATCGGCGAAATGCCCGATGTCGATAGCGTCGACATCGCATGGATCAACGCGATGTATGGGACTTCGCCCACAATCACCAATCCGACCCAAAGCGTGGTCGTAAGCCCGATATAGATCGGGGTGAGTGACAGCGTGTAGCGCACCAACCGCTCTGACGGGTCAGCGATGCGTCCGATTTGCGTGAACGTTCCACGCGCGCCTTTGCCAGCGCCGCCCGTCGCGCGCACCTCAAATCCGCCAAGGTTCATAGGCGCGAAAATTGATACCGCTGTGACCCAAACCAACAAACCACCCATCCAACCCACAAGCCCGCGCCACAAATGTTGTGACGGCGTCAGCCGCGCGGCAGTGTCATAGACCGTGGCCCCTGTGGTGGTGAAACTGGACACCATTTCAAACCACGCATTCAAGAATGTCGTGTTGCCCAATGCCTCGTAGAACGGGACGGCAAACATCAATGGCAGCACGCTAAATGCCGCCAAAAGACCGACCAATTGGCTGCGCGCCACGCTAACCGGCGCATAGCCCGCAGTGGCCAATCCAATCAAACTGGTCAAAAATCCGCATAGGATGAAGCCGTAAAAGAATATGCGCATCGTGTTGTGATCGCCTGTCACCGCAGCATGAGCCGCTGGCACCAGCATAGCGCAAGAGCCCAAGCCCATCAGGACCACGAAAAATGGCAGGCGAACAATCCAGTTCATTCAGAAAAAGTCGATCGAGACCTGTAAAAGTCGCTCGACCTCTGGGACATCTGCGGACATCGCGAAAATCGCAATAACATCGCCCTCTTCGATCCGCGTCTCACCGGTGGGACGAATGACTTTGCCTTGTTTCATCAGCCCGCCGATCAATGTGCCTTCGGGAAACGCAATATCTTTGACTTTTTGGCCCGCAATCGGTGATGTGCCCAGCACTTGCGCTTCAATGATCTCGGCTTCGGCATCTCCGATCGAATAGACCTCGCGGACCCGCCCGTGGCGAATATGGCGCAAGATCGAACTCACAGTCGTCGCACGCGGACTGATGTAAGCGTCAATATCCAGTGGCCCCATCAGTGGCACCAGCGTAGGATCGTTAATCAACGTGATCGCCATTTTGCAGCCCATTTCTTTGGCCCGCACCGACGCCAGTAGATTGGTCTTGTCATCATCCGTGACCGCCAAAACCGCATCAGCAGAAGAGATATTCGCTTCGTCCAGCAAAGCACTGTCCAAACCGTCGCCGTGTAAAACAATCGTCCGGTCCAGCACGTCAGCCGCGCGTTCCGCAGAATCGCGGTTCTTTTCAATCATCTTAACGCGGACCCGTTCAATGCGCGCTTCAAGTGCTTGGGCCACACCAAGTCCCACATTACCGCCACCAATAATGACGATACGTTCTTGTTTTTCCTGCTTTTTCCCAAAAATCTCGAGTGTGCGGGTCATGTCCTGTGTGTCGGTGAAGATATAGCAATCATCGCCCACAAAAATCTGATCACCCGCAGACGGCGCAAAAAGAGCGCCATCGCGCCGGATACCAACCACAATCGCGCGCAGCGTTGAAAAGAGGTCAGTTAGCTGGCGCAGCGGCGTATTAACGACAGGGCAATCGTCATCAATTGTAATCCCCAGAAGCTGTGCGCGCCCTTCCAAAAAGCTTTCTGTGTCGAAAGCAGCTGGCGCTGCCAAGCGCTGCAAAGCTGCTTCAGCGACTTCGCGTTCGGGGGAAATGACCACATCAATCGGGAGATGATTGCGGCGGTAAAGGTCTGCATAGCTGGGTGCCAAGTAGTTCTGCGCACGCAATCGCGCGATCTTGCGTTGTACCGAAAAAACCGAATGCGCCACCTGACAGGTCACCATGTTCACTTCGTCAGAATGGGTCGCCGCAATGATCATATCCGCATCTTTGGCACCTGCGCGGTCCAGAACGTCAGGATAACTGGCAAAGCCCGCGACCCCTTGCACATCAAGCGTATCAGTCGCGCGGCGCACCAGTTCGGGATTGTTATCAACGACTGTTACGTCATTGTTTTCACCCGACAAATGACGTGCGATTTGCCAGCCAACCTGCCCTGCGCCGCAGATGATTACTTTCATGCTTCGTCGCTTTCAAGATAGGCGACACGCCCGCCTGCTTTGTTGGACGTCACAACCCCAAGCGACTTTAGCTTACGGTGCAAAGCAGACCGCTCCATACCCACAAATGACGCCGTCCGGCTGATGTTACCGCCAAAACGGTTGATCTGGGTCAGCAGGTATTCTCGTTCGAACAATTCACGTGCTTCGCGCAAAGGCAAAGTGGCAAGGCCACCGGCAAGCACAATGCGGCCTTCTTCGCCACCACCTTCTTCGATGCTTGGCAGTTCCTTAGCACTGATACTTCCTGAACTTTCCCCAAGGATAAGAACACGTTCCACGACGTTCTTCAACTGACGCACGTTGCCCGGCCACAGCATCGTCTGCAATAATGCCCGCGCATCATCGGCCAGTTTGCGGAGCGGCAACCCCTGCGCCTTGTTGAAAACTTCGATGAAGTGTTCAGCCAAGACCGGAATATCTTCGCGGCGTTCCTCAAGCGATGGCACCGGGATCGGGACGACATTCAAACGGTGGTAAAGTTCTTCGCGAAACGTGCCCGCCGTAATTGCAGCAGGTAGATCACGGTTGGTACTGGATACGACGCGCAGATCAACCTGAACCTTATCGACACCGCCAACCCGCTGGAACCGTTGATCAACCAAGACGCGCAGGATTTTTGACTGCGTTCCCAGTGGCATATCTGCGATTTCGTCAAAGTAGATCACGCCGCCATTGGCCTCTTCAAGAAGGCCTTGCTCAATGCCGCGTCCATCAACTTCGCGCCCGAACAGCACTTCTTCCATGCGCTCTGGTTCGATCGAGGCGGAATTGACGGTCACAAACGGCGCCGAGGCGCGATTGGAATTGGCATGTATATAGCGTGCCGCGATTTCCTTGCCTGCACCCGCTGGCCCAGTCAGCATTACGCGACCGTTGGACTTGGTGACCTTGTCCAATTGGGATTTTAATGTGCGGAACGCGGCACTATCGCCCAGCATTTCAGAGCTATGGCTATCGCCACGCTTCAATTCAACATTTTCACGGCGCAACCGCGAGGTTTCCATCGCGCGCCGGATCACGACCAAAAGCTGGTCGATATTGAACGGCTTTTGGATGAAGTCGTATGCGCCTTGCTTGATCGCCGCGACCGCGATTTCAATATTGCCGTGACCGGAAATAATCACGATCGGTATGTCGGGATGGTCACGTTTGACGGATTTGAGGATATCAATCCCGTCCATGTTGCTGTCTTTCAACCAAATATCGAGGATCATCATCGCCGGAGGCGTGGCCGCAATCTGTGCCATGCATTCGTCTGACGTCCCAGCAAGCCGTGTCGTAAACCCTTCATCTAAAAGGATTTCTGATATCAGCTCTCGGATATCGCGTTCATCATCGGTGATCAGAATATCGCCCATCTTTTCCCTCATGCTGGTACTTTTGTGGCCCGCGTCTGTGTTAAGACAACGGGTAATTGAATAATTGCGCAAGCCCCTGCGTGGGACTGGCCGTCGAAAATTTCTGCATCAGTCAGCGTTAACGTGCCGCCGTGTTCTTCAATAATCTTTTTGACGATAGGCAAACCAAGGCCAGTGCCCTTGTCGCGGGTCGTCACGTAAGGCTCGAACAAACGCACGCGGTTTTCTGGCAGACCAATGCCGTTGTCCGAGATTTTGACCAGCACAGCCCGATCATCATATTCCATACGCAGCTGAATCTGCGGGGTATAACCCTCTTCGCCATGCTTTTTGATATAACTTTCCGTGGCTTCGCCTGCATTCTTAAGCAAGTTCGTGAGCGCCTGACCGATCATGGTGCCGTCCATATCGACGGTCACAATCTCGTCGGGGATGCTGGCCGCAAAATGCACGTCCGGTTGTCCCGCAATTTGGAGCGACAAGGCATCATGGACCAATTGGGTCAGATCATTACGCTCTAACTCAGGTTCAGGCATGCGGGCGAATTTCGAAAACTCATCTACAATGCGGCGTAAGTCGTTGGTTTGGCGAATGATAACATCCGTCATTTGTTCCAGCTTATCCGCGTCATGGCCGACTTGACCGATGAATTTGCGCTTGATCCGCTCAGCGGACAATTGAATTGGCGTGAGCGGGTTTTTAATCTCATGGGCGATCCTTTGGGCCACATCGCCCCACGCGGCCATCCGCTGCGCGCTGACCAGATCGGTCACATCGTCAAAGGCCACAACATAGCCTTCAAGCGCACCATCGACGTTGCGCCGCTGTGACATGCGCACCAAAAGGCTTTCTTGTTGGCCACGGCGGGTCAGGTTAATCTGGCCTTGCACGCTGTCGCGATCCGTCACGCAGATATCTTCAAACAGATCGGCGAATTCAGGAACAGCAACAGAAAGGGCCGTATCGGATTGTTCGGAGCGCACAGACAGTAATTTTTGCGCCGATGGGTTCACAAAGGTCACCCGCCCATCCGCATCAAGACCAACCACACCTGAGGTGACGGAACTCAGTACGCTGTCAAACAACCGCCCACGCCGTTCCGTGGTTTGGTGGGTGATCAACAACTCATCACGCTGGCCCTTGAGCTGCGTAGTCATCTGGTTGAAATAAGTGCCAAGCTGCGAGATTTCATCTTCACCATCGTCTTCGATCACCCGCACATCCAGATCACCCGCACCGACCCGCTGCGACGCTGACACAAGCCGCCCCACAGGGCGTGACAAGCGTTCAGCGAACCAAAGCCCGCCCCAAATCGCTCCAAGAATCAAAATCACCGCAAAGCCCATATAAAGCAGGCCAAATTGAAACAAGAGTTTGCCACGTTCATTGGACAACGCGTCATACTGCGCCACCGTTTCAGTCGTATCATCCAACAGCGACAGCACATTCCCGTCCACCGCGCGCGTCACGTAAAGATAGCGGTCGCGGAACGCCGTCAGCGGGATCAACGCGCGAAATTCATCGTTTTCCAAGTCTTGGATCAGCGCCAAACCATTTTCGCTGGCTTCTTGGAATTGGGCGGCGGTCGGGCGTTCATAGTAAAATTCGTACGATTGCGCACCGCGTGCTGTGATGGTGCCAGTCCCGTCGATCACAAATGTTTCGGTCAAACTGCGATCAACCTGATTTTGCACGTCGCCCAAAGCGCGGCGTACTTCGCCGTCATCCATGAACAAATTGGCCTGCCGTTCATTGTTCAGAAATGCAGCTACTCCTTGCCCATCGCGGGTCAATTCGCGTTTGTGTTCTTCTTCGTATGCTTGGGCTGTAGAAAGCGACGTTTGCAACACATTGCCCACCGGTTCGGAAAACAAGCCATCAAGCGCGATTGAGATCAGGGTGACCGAAAACACCGCGACCAGCACAATGGGGACCAGCGCAGATAAGGCAAAGACCCCCGTCAATCGAACGGCCAGCTGCGATCCGGCAGACCGCGCACGGCGCGCAGAAATGATCCGCGCCACTTGGCGCATCACCAAAGCCGCCACGATCAGCACATAGGTCAGGTCTAGCAACAGCACCAACCGCAAGCTTGTCGATGATGCACCCCGGTCCAGCGGACCGACAACGATGTAGGTCAATGCCGCCAAAACAGGTGCTGCCACGATCAGGCCAAGCGTCAGTGCGCTTTGCACATGACGTTGGCGCAGCCAGCGGCTGAACCGTCCAAAATCGAGGCCTAGAAGGGTACGCCGCAAGCGTTACGCCCTGTAATTGAGGTGGGGTGACCCCCACGATACCGCTATTTTTATGTGGTCTGACGCATACTGACGTAAGCGTGCCACGGTTATGTTGCGGTTTTACATCAATTTGCGGCGCCGTGTCACGCGGATATCGAGGTCGGTGATCTTCTTGCGCAATGTATTTCGGTTTATCCCAAGTAAATCAGCACATTTCGCCTGATTTCCACCCGTCGCATCAAGGGCAATTTCAAGAAGCGGCCCTTCGACCTCTTTCAAAATCCGGTTATAAAGCCCTGGCGGCGGCAAAACCCCACCATGCAAATCAAAATATCGGCGCAGATGGTTGCCCACACTCGCACTCAGCTTTTCGCCCTCCCCGCCCGAGCGTAGCGGTTCAATCGCGGGTTGGTTACCCAGCACCTGCTCGACTTCGGCGCGGGAAATTTCTTCTTCGGCAGAGGTGAAAACCAAGCGACGCACGGCGTTTTCCAACTGCCGCACATTCCCCGGCCAGCTGTATGCACGCACCAAATCAAGCGCCGCATCGCCAAAGTGGCGGACAGGTGCACCGTCACGTTCGGCGCGGGCCAAGAAATGCTGCGCCAATAGCGGAATATCATCGACACGTTCGCGCAGTGACGGGACATCAACGGTCACACCGCCCAAGCGGTAGAACAAATCTTCGCGGAACTGCCCGTCTTCCATGCGTGCCATCAGATCAGATTGCGATGTCGCCATGATCCTTGGGGCATTGTCACCCAAACTGTCCAACATGCGCACAATCCGCCCTTGGGCCGGCTCTGACAGGTCGCTGACCTCATCAAACAGAATCGACCCGCCTTTGGCACGACTGAGAATCGTTGAAGGACCATCCATGCCTTCCAGATCAGGGGAAGAAACAACAACAAACGGCAGACTGCGCCTATCAGAGAAATCATGCACAGCGCGCGCAATCAGGGATTTTCCCGTCCCGCTTTCGCCGGTAATCAAAACCGGAAGTTGCGTGTTCATCACCCGTGCGACCAAACGGTACAAAGCCTGCATCACGGCCGTGCGCCCGACCAACGGCAAATCACCGCCCTGTTCGGTCGCAAGCGCATCGGGGCTTCGCGTAGCGGGCGAACGACGTTTCACCTCAAGCGCGCGCGCGGCGCGTTTCATCAAATCGGGCAGGTCAAACGGCTTGGGCAAGTAGTCATAGGCGTCCGCTTCTGCGGCCTGAATGGCAGTCATAATGGTGTTCTGCGCCGATATCACAATGACCGGTAGGCCGGGGCGTGCGGCGGAAATTTTTGGCAGCTGCTCTAATCCGTTGCCGTCAGGCATGACCACGTCTGAAATCACCAGATCGCCTTTGCCTTCGTCCACCCAGCGCATCAACGTGACCAGCGACGACGTCGCATGCACCTTACAGCCCGCGCGTGTAAGCGCTTGAGTCAGCACAGTGCGAATCGTGCGGTCGTCGTCAGCAACAAGAACTGTACCGTCCATTAGTTATCTCCTGTGAGTGTATTTTCAGGCGCCACGGGTAGTGAAATGCGGAACACTGTCCGGCCCGGCACGCTTTCAATTGAAATCCATCCGCCTGCATCGCCAAGCAGCTTGGACACCAACGCGAGGCCAAGGCCGGTGCCGTTTTCTTTGCCGGATACAAAGGGCTCAAAGATATCATCCGCGATATCGGGCGGCAGCCCGGGGCCATCGTCGATAATCTCGACCTGTAGCGGCAACCGTGCTTGGGTGCCATCAGAGCGGCGCACGCGCAGCGACGTGTCATAAAATGTGCGCAGACGAATTGTGCCTGCGTCGCGGCAGGCTTCGGACGCGTTTTTGAGCAGGTTCAGAAACACCTGCAAAAGTTGATCCGCGTCGGCCATCGTTGACGGCAGCGACGGGTCGTAGTCTTCGACGAACAACATATGCGCGCCAAAACCAACAGAAGCAGATTGGCGTGCGCGGTCCAAAACATCGTGGATATTCACTGGTTTCAGGATGGGCGGGCGTAGATTTCCAAACTGTTCGACCTGTTCAAGCAGTTTCACAATCCGGCGGCTTTCCTCGACTATCAGATCAGTCATTTCCTGATCTTCTGGCGGCAGGCCCATCGATAAAAGCTGGGCCGCGCCGGTAATTCCCGCCAATGGGTTCTTTATTTCGTGGGCCAGCATTTCAGCCATGCCTATCGCCGATTTCGCAGCTTTGCCGCGCGAATGGTTTTGGTTAATTCGGCTCGCGATCTCGCGCGGACTGATCATCACGATCATCGTGTCATCTGCCCCCTGCAAGGGTGCAAACTGGATGTTACACAGCATTGGCGCGCGTTCGCCGCTGCCTACGTCCACGTCATTCACAAACAGCGATGTCTGGTTTTTGCGCGCACGCGCAAATGGCGCCTCAAGCGGGGCGTCGATCATCACTTTTTCCCAAAGCTTTTGACCAACCAGCGACTTGGCCGACATGTTGAGAAAACTTTCAGCCGCAGGATTGCTCATGGTGATGACATCGTCACCGTCCAGCATCAACGACGGCACCGGCAGTGACGACCAAAGGGCTTGTCCTAAAATCATGCTGCCACCTTTTCACTAAGTGCATCCGGCAAATCACGGAGCACGTCCACGGGATTTGCATGGGTCAAAATTGCTTTGCGCAGCGTGACCCCGGTGCCGACGTCATCCATGTACCAACCCAAATGCTTGCGCGAAACTTTGCGCCCCATATCTGCCCCGTAAAACGACAACATCGCTTCGTAGTGACCGCAGACCATGTCGATCAGATCGTGGCCTTGCGGGATGATTGGCTGCGCCGTGCCATGAAGGGCCGCTGAAACTTGCGCCAACTTCCAAGGTCGCCCTTGCGCGCCGCGCCCGATCATTACGCCATCAGCCCCAGACAGGCGCAGCGCCTCACGCGCTGTGGTGGCATCCACGATATCGCCATTGGCTATCACCGGAATGCTAACTGCGTCCTTGATTTGCCCTATTGCGGCCCAATCAGCCGCACCTTTGTAAAACTGACACCGCGTACGCCCGTGGATCGTAACGAGCTTGATGCCTGCATCCTCTGCCCGTTTGGCGACACTTGCGGCGTTCAGCGTCGCATCGTCCCAGCCAAGGCGGGTTTTCAGTGTCACGGGGATTTTGACGGCATTCACGACGGCCTCGATCAAGGTCAGGGCAAAATCTGGCGTGCGCAGCAATGCCGATCCCGAATAGCCGCTGGTTACCTTTTTGGCGGGGCACCCCATGTTAATGTCAATGAATGCAGCTCCGTTAGCTTCGATCATGCGGGCGGCCTCGGCCATCCAATAGGCGTCGCGGCCTGCGATTTGCACGGCTGTGCTGGCTTGATCATAGCCCAACTCTGCCTTTTCGCGGGCAGCCGGTTTGGCTTGGACCATCTCTTGGCTGGCAACCATTTCACTCACAACCCAACCGGCCCCGAAAGACGCGACCAACTGGCGGAATGGCAGATCGGTGATGCCTGCCAGCGGCGCAAGTGCCACCGGCGGCGTCAGTGCCACATCACTCAAGTTCAAAGATTCGCTGGACGCCAAAGGGATCATCATTCGCTTACTGTTTGTGCAATTATCTCCAGATACTGTGAAAACGTGCCATTCGCAACGAAATGCAAGCGGATACATCCCGCATTATTGGCAAATGCCTAAATATTAAGCAAACAGCATGCGAAACTGTCGAATTGCGTCACGATGAACAGCACCCTACACCTTAAGCCAAGCAAGAACGGACACCGCATGAGCACAGCAGCAATCATCGTCGCCGCAGGACGCGGCACCCGCGCAGGTGGCGCGCTGCC
>CBDTVI010000018.1:0-20354 GCA_965364065.1 uncultured Yoonia sp.
CAGAAGAGGGTTGCTTCATGGATAAGGGTCTATCCCTGCAAGATGTGACGATTACCAAGGGCGGTGCACCTTTGTTATCCGTGTCTCATGATATCGCATCCGGCGAGATTCTGACCGTCATGGGGCCATCAGGTGTTGGAAAATCAACTTTGCTGGCATTTGTGACCGGAACGTTGGCTGCGGATTTCACCGCAACAGGACGGGTTTTGCTGGATGGGCAAGACATTACGAATGCACCGCCGCACCAGCGCCGTGTCGGAATCCTATTTCAAGATGACCTACTGTTCCCGCATCTATCGGTTGGCGCGAACCTAGCCTTTGGTCTGCTTGCGGGCGGTACTGCTGCCGCGCGTCAGGAAAAGGTAGAGGAAGCGCTGAGCGAAGTTGGTCTCGAAGGATTTGCGGACCGCGATCCTGCAACTCTTTCGGGCGGCCAAAAAGCAAGAATCGCGCTCATGCGAATGTTGTTGTCAGAACCTTGCGCCTTGCTTCTAGACGAGCCGTTTTCGCGGCTTGATGCAGCGTTGCGCGCCCAAGTTCGCGATATGGTGTTTGATCGCGCAAAGGCGCGTGGATTGCCCGTATTGATGGTCACCCATGACGCCGATGATGCGCAGGCCGCAGGTGGCGTGATTATCGAATTGCGCTAGAACCAGTCTTTGGCAGCGACGGGATTTCAGCTTGCCCCAGCGAGAGGGCTCTGGCACTGATGGTACCTGCAAACGCGGACAAATTGTTGCCCGCGGACGCAAGCGACAGATCGGTAGTGCCCAGCGAATAATGACAGAACAGCATATGACAGACCTGCCTGAACCGCTCCCTCGGGGTGCGGTTAAAACGTCACGCCGCTTTACGCGGCTTGTTGCGTCGCGCGGGTTTCAACGCTGGGCGGCACGTTTTCCGTTCACGCGGCGCATGGTCCGGTCCGAAGGCGAGGCGATGTTCGATCTTGTGGCGGGCTTTTGTCACAGCCAGCTTTTGCAGGCGTTTGTACGACTTAAGATGCCGCAATTACTGCTTAAACAAGAGATGACTGCAGAAGCGATTGCAGAAGAAATCGATGTCCCGCTTGACCGGTTACATGTTCTTTTGGCGGGTTGCACAGCACTTGGGCTAATCAAGCGGCGGCGTGCAGGCCGGTACGCACTGACGACCCGTGGCGCGTCTCTGGCGGGGGTGCCTGGCTTGGCGGGCATGATCGATCACAACGAAATTTTATATCTTGATTTGGCGGATCCCGTCGCGTTCTTTCGCGGCCATGTTGAAACAGAACTTGCTGAATTCTGGCCTTATGTTTTCGGCGCAAGGCGTGCGACTGATCCGTCAGCAGTTGCGCAATATTCCCAACTTATGGCCGATAGTGTGGCTCTGGTCGCCGAAGACACGCTTGATGCCGTAGGTTTTGGCAATGCGCACCGTGTGATGGATATCGGCGGTGGCACGGGTGCTTTTTTGACGGCGATTGGGATGGCCTATCCTGATCTTTCACTGACGTTGTTTGATTTGCCCGCTGTCGTTCCGGCAGCGCGCGACAGATTTGAAGCGGCAGGACTCCAGAATCGGGCAGAGATTATCGCAGGCTCTTTCCGTGACGAGGGGCTGCCTGATGGCGCCGATCTTATCTCGTTGATGCGGGTTCTTTGCGACCATAGCGATGAAATCGTGACTGATTTGCTACGCTCTGTTTATGACGCCCTTCCACCTGGCGGGCGCATTGTTATTTCAGAACCGATGACAGGCGGCGTTGTGCCGCAGCGCGTCGGCGATGCCTATTTTGCCCTTTATTGCATGGCGATGCGCACGGGTCGTGCGCGGTCTTCTGTCGAAATTATGGGACTTCTGAGCGCGGCGGGCTTTGCAGACATCAAATCCCCGTCTACGCGCCGACCATTCATAACGTCAGTCGTAACCGGTGTAAGGCTGGACTGACAATCTGAGTGCGCAATGTGATTGGGCGCAAGCGACGAAGGTCATCTTATCAGTGCCTGGCGCTTTAGCCGTATCTGTGGTCAAGCAGGGTGTTGAAACCAGCCGCTAAAGCAGCTTGCTGCTATTTAGGACCGCAACAATGCGCTGCTCGACGTCTGGTCCGAGTGGCAAAATTGGCCTTGGCGGGACGGCGTCGGTTAACCCAAGATGCTTTGCGATTGTGTAGACAACGCGCAGGCTGCCGAACTCTTTGAACAGGTCCCAAAGCGGTTGTAGCGCTGCATCTTGGGCGTTTGCCGCAGCCTTATTGCCAGATTGGGCAGCGATCGTCAGGTCCTGTGCGATCTTTGGCAACGTTCCGCCAAGTACGCTGTACCATGTGTCGGCCCCAGCAAGCAGCGCCTCTGCGCAGCCCCAGTCGCCGCTGTATCCAATAGCGAAATCTGTGGGCAGGTTGGCGCGTAGCTGTGCCAGCTCTTCGCTGATTGACATGCTGGCCGGCAACGGCATTTTCACAGCCGCGATATTCGGCAAATCCGCAAGGTGTTGCAGCAAAGGCAGGCCAAAGTTGAAATGCGTCGTGCCAGGGTTGTTGTAGATGCAAATTGGCAAGTCTGTCGCTGCCGCGACTGCGCGGAAGTGTTCAAACACCTCGTCTTGGGTCAGTGGCGTGTAGGATACGGGAGCGAGCAAAAGTGCATTTGCACCCCCCATTTGCGCATCTTCAGCCAAGGCCACCGCATCACTGGTGCGCAATGTACCCACGCCAACAATTAGTGGTGTGCTCTTGATGGTCGCCGCTGCGGCCTTGACCGCGCGCAGTCGTTCGGACCGACTAAGGTAGGCGTATGTTCCAGTGCTGCCTAGTAAACCGATGGACGCGACATTTGCCGTTTCCAATCGCGCAATCAACCGGCTTACGCCATCAATATCGACTTGGCCCGCCTCGTCGCAGGGTGTGATCGGAAAGGCAGAGAGGCCGTTGAATAGGGACATATGCGTTCCTTTCAGATGCGTTACAGAGGGCCGGTTTGGAAGAGCCAGACTTTGATGCCACCATGCGGGATGGCAGCGCCTTTGGGTTTGAACGGTAGGCCTGTGGCTTTGGCCAATCCTGTTTCACTGGTCACGATTCCAACGCGCCAACCGCTAAAGCGTTCGCGCAGGGTTTCGCCCAGTGATGCGTAAAGCCCATAAAGCAATTTTGGATTGCCGATCCGGCCACCGTAGGGCGGATTGCAGATGATCAGACCGGCAGGGCCTTCGGGTCGGGTGACATCCGAGGCGCTGAGATTTTCAAAGCTGATGTGGTCTGCGACACCTGCGCGTTCGGCGTTTGCGCGGCTCATCCGGACTGCACCAGCATCACGGTCGCTGCCGTAGAAATGTTGGGTGACAGGTTTCACATCTTCGCCAATCTTGCGCAGAAACTCCCAACGGCCTGCATCAAAATTGGCCAACTGCATGAACGCGAAATCACGGCTGCGGCCCGGCAGTAATCCTGCGGCCATCTCGGCCGCTTCGATCAAAAACGTGCCAGATCCGCACATGGGGTCCAGCACAGGTTCCATCCCGTCATAACCACATTCGCGCAACATCAAAGACGCCAGCGTTTCACGCATCGGCGCTTTGCCGACTGCTTCTTTATGGCCGCGTTTGTGCAGGCTTTCACCTGATGTATCGATACTGATGGTCACGCGATTGTCGTCGATACGCACTTTGACCGTCAGCGGCGCATCGGCGCTGATCGTCATACCATGACTGTCTTTGAGTGCTGTTTCGATCCGCTGGGTCGCTGCACCCGCATGATATATTTTTGATTTCTTCGAGGTCGTAACCTCTACCCGCACAGGAATGTCAGCGCGCAGAATATCGCCCCACGGAAATTTGCGCGCGCGTTTATCAAGCTGCGCCAGATGGAACGCCATAAAGCTGCCCACGCGTGCCAGAATGCGGCTTGCCCCGCGCATTACCAGATTGGCGCGCCAGACGTCTTCCCAGTTGCCGATGGTTGTAATGCCGCCCTGCGTACGCACTGCGCCGGTAAAGCCATTTGCGAGGGCCTCGGACAACAAAGCGTCCTCGAACCCCGGAGTGGCGACCATAAAGATTTCAAAGGTTTCATCCATGCCGCCTGCATAGTGGCGAATGAAGGGTGATCCAAGCACCGACTTACGATGGTATATCGCGCGCGATCTCGCGGGTGGGTGCGCCTTCGGGTTTTGGTTTGGGCTTGGTGATACCTTCGAGCGCTTTAAGGGGGCGGCGCACGGCCTCGGACAATCCCGGTCTAGTGGGGGCAACCGATTGCTTACTGACTTCGATGATTAACACCCCACCTGCCGCCACAATCGGTATCTTGTGGCCAACTCTTTCAAGGAAGTCCGCAGACTTGCGCCAGATTTTGCGGTCAGAAGGTGGCTGATAAAGTGCTGACATCGTGCGTTCGGTTACAAATTGGTGTTTGCGCAACTGCGCCTCAAGTTGGCTCAGCGAGTAAGGCCTGCCAAAACCAAAGGGGGTCGCATCCGACCGCGACCAGAGCCCGGCACGGTTCGGCACGATAATCACGGCCTTTCCGCCGGGGCCAAGGACGCGCCAAGCCTCGTCCAAGATCGTTGATGGCTGTTCGGTCGTTTCAAGCCCGTGCAGCATCACCAACTTGTCGACTTTGCCTGTTTCAATGGGCCAAAGCGTATCTTCGCACAGCACACTGACGTTTTTTCCGTCCGCAGGCCATGGCATCACCCCTTGTGGACCGGGCATTAGGCCAATGACGCGGCGCGCATCTTTTAGGAATGGGCGCAGCAGTGGTAGCGCAAAACCAAAACCCACGACCATCTGTCCCTTTGCTTCAGGCCACATGGTCGTCAATTCGTCACGGATCACCTTTTGCGCCGCTCGCCCCAAGGCGCTGCGGTAATAAAAATTTCGTAAATCCAAAACGTCTAGATGCATTGCGGTTTACGGCCCCTTCAGCAAAGCTATGTTAAGACCATAACAACGCGGAGCGGTAATTCCATGACAAAGACAGCAGCGGTCGAAATGGTTGTGGTACCGTGCTTGCGCGATAACTATGCGTTCCTTGTCCACAACAGCGCCACGCAGCAAACGGCGCTGATCGACGCGCCTGAATCGGCGCCTATTCAAGCGGTGCTAGACGCCCGTGGGTGGACGTTGACAGATATCCTGATCACGCATCATCACGATGATCACATTGATGGTGTGGGCGCGTTGCGCAAAGGTGCGCGTGTCATTGGGGCGAAAGCGGACGCGCACCGATTGCCTGACCTCGACCTTGCTGTGCAAGAAGGCGACGAGATCACTGTTTGTGGACAGCACACCAATGTGATTGACGTCTCCGGCCATACTGTCGGGCATATTGCCTTTCATATGCCGCAAGCGGGGCTGGCGTTTACTGCAGATAGTCTGATGGCGTTCGGCTGTGGTCGGTTGTTTGAAGGCACGCCTGCACAGATGTGGGGCAGCATGCAAAAGTTGCGTGCGCTGCCCGATGACACACTGATTTGTTCGGGGCATGAATACACGGAAAACAACGCGCGTTTCGCGGCATCCCTTGACCCAGACAATCCCGACCTTATCTCTCGTATCAAGGGGATCGCAGTGGCACGTGCTGCTGGCCAGCCAACGGTCCCATCAACGCTAACCCTAGAAATGCGCACAAACCCGTTTTTGCGCGCTGATCTTCCAGAATTCAAATCTGTCATGGGCATGGCCGACGCATCCGATGTGGATGTGTTTACGAAAGTGCGTGCCCTGAAAGACAGTTTTTAGCCGTGATCACCACAGGTCACGGCGAAAAAGTGAAGAAAACTTGGACATCACGTGTTTTGTGATGCTGAAATGAAAAAAAGTCCTTGAAGGTTGGGGAATAAAACCAAACCTTAAGACTAACAGGCCACGGTTGGTACGTGTATGACACGGCCCGACCCCCGATATGAAGGAGCACCGACGTGCCATCATTTTCGACCACATTAGAGCAGTCCATTCATGGCGCACTTGCGCTGGCCAATGAACGCAAACACGAACTTGCCACGCTAGAGCATTTGCTTTTGGCATTAATTGATGAACCCGACGCTGCCCGCGTGATGCGCGCATGTTCGGTGAACTTGGATGATCTGCGCAAAGACCTCGAGGATTTCATCGGCGATGATCTTTCAACGTTGATCACAGATGTCGAAGGGTCCGAGGCCGTGCCAACGGCTGCCTTCCAGCGCGTGATCCAGCGCGCCGCAATCCATGTGCAATCGTCTGGTCGCAACGAAGTGACCGGCGCCAATGTGCTGGTTGCGATCTTTGCAGAGCGTGAAAGCAATGCGGCCTATTTCTTGCAAGAGCAGGATATGACCCGTTACGACGCCGTGAACTTTATTGCGCACGGTGTTGCCAAAGATCCCGCCTTTGGCGAGGCGCGACCTGTCAGCGGCTCACCCGAGGAAAGCGAGACAATCGCGCCCGGTGAAGGTGATGCGAAAGAAAGCGCGCTTGCGAAATACTGTGTTGATCTGAATGCGAAGGCCACGAAAGGCGAAGTTGATCCTTTGATTGGCCGCGCCCACGAGGTTGAGCGTTGCATTCAAGTACTTTGCCGCCGCCGCAAAAATAACCCGCTTTTGGTGGGTGATCCTGGTGTGGGTAAAACTGCGATCGCTGAAGGTCTGGCCTTCAAAATCGTAAACGGTGAAACGCCAGAAGTGCTGTCCAAAGCGACGATTTATTCGCTTGATATGGGCGCGTTACTGGCAGGTACACGCTACCGCGGTGATTTCGAAGAACGCTTGAAGGCAGTGATGACTGAAATGGAAGAGCATCCTGATGCGGTGCTGTTCATCGATGAAATTCACACGATTATTGGCGCTGGCGCGACCTCTGGCGGTGCAATGGATGCGTCCAACTTGCTGAAACCTGCGTTGCAGGGTGGCAAGCTACGCTGCATGGGCTCGACCACTTACAAAGAGTTCCGCCAGCACTTTGAAAAGGATCGTGCGCTCGCGCGCCGTTTCCAAAAGATCGACGTGACAGAGCCTTCGATCCCTGACGCGATCAAGATTTTGCAGGGCCTTAAGCCTTATTTCGAAGAACATCACAGCATTAAATACACGGCTGATGCGATTAAAACGGCGGTCGAACTGTCTGCGCGTTATATCAACGATCGCAAATTGCCCGACAAAGCCATCGATGTGATCGACGAGGCGGGTGCAGCACAGCATCTTGTCGCTGAATCCAAGCGTCGCAAGACCATTGGCACCAAAGAGATCGAGAATGTCGTCGCCAAGATTGCGCGTATTCCCGCCAAGAACGTGTCCAAGGACGATGCAGAGGTGCTGCGCGATCTTGAAAAGTCGCTCAAGCGGGTGGTCTTTGGTCAAGACGCTGCAATCGAGGCGCTATCGTCTGCGATCAAATTGGCCCGTGCGGGTCTGCGCGAACCTGAAAAGCCGATTGGTAACTACCTGTTCGCAGGTCCAACCGGCGTGGGTAAAACCGAGGTCGCTAAGCAATTGGCCGATACTTTGGGTGTCGAATTGATGCGCTTTGACATGTCTGAATACATGGAAAAGCACGCAATTTCGCGTCTGATTGGTGCGCCTCCCGGTTATGTTGGCTTTGATCAAGGTGGCATGCTGACCGACGGTGTCGATCAGAACCCTCATTGCGTTCTTTTGCTAGACGAAATGGAAAAGGCACACCCTGACGTCTACAACATTCTGTTGCAGGTCATGGATCACGGTAAGCTAACGGACCACAACGGGCGCACGACTGATTTCCGCAATGTTATCATCATTATGACGACAAATGCAGGCGCAACAGAGATGTCGAAAAACGCGCTGGGCTTTGGCCGTGAAACGCGTGAGGGCGAAGATACAGCTGCGATTGAACGGACGTTTACGCCTGAATTCCGCAACCGTCTGGATGCGATCATCAGCTTTGGTGCTTTGCCTAAGCCGGTCATTATGCAGGTTGTTGAAAAATTTGTGCTTCAGCTTGAGGCCCAATTGATCGACCGCAACGTGCATATTGAACTAACACAGGGTGCAGCTGAATGGTTGGCCGACAAGGGCTATGATATTAAAATGGGTGCGCGCCCCTTGGGTCGCGTCATTCAGGAATACATCAAAAAGCCACTCGCCGAAGAGCTGCTGTTCGGCAAGTTGGTCAAAGGTGGTATTGTAAAAGTCGGCGTCAAAAAGGGCGCGCTTGATCTTACTTACGAAGAACCAGCGCAGGGCCGGATATCAAATAGTGGTGATAAACCACCGCTCTTGACCGCAGACTAGGCGCGATCACAGAACAATATTTAGGCCCGCAGTTACGTTAACTGCGGGCCTTTTTCATGTGCGATTGCAAATCTATCGTTCGGTTAGTTTCAGTTCAATCCGGCGGTTCTGCGCGCGCGCCTCTGGAGAATCAAGCGGGTTCAAAGGTTGGAATTCCCCAAAGCCATTGGCCGCTAGGCGTCGCGGGTCGATGCCTAAGTCTTCGGACATAAACCGCACGACCGACAATGCGCGTGCTTGGCTCAATTCCCAATTGTCGGCGAAACGACTGTTGCTGCCAACTTGGGTATTGTCTGTGTGCCCATCGACGCGGATCACCCAATCTATACCGGCGGGAATATCATCGGCGATGCTGCGCAAGATGTCTGCGATATTGGCGATCTCGGCTTCACCAGCGAGCGCGAGTGTGGCGCTGCCGGGTTCGAACAGAACCTCGGACGCGAAAATAAAGCGGTCACCTTCGATACGAATGCGGTCTTGGCCTTCGAGGATTTCACGCAATTCGCCAAAGAAGTTTGATTTGAACCGCGCAAGGTTTTCGGCTTCTGCCGTCAGTCTTTCTGCTTCTTCCTCAAGGCGTGCCTTTTCCGCCTCTAGCCGGATGCGTTCGGCTTCTTCCAAGATGCGACGCTGCCGTTCTTCGGAGACTACACGAGCGAGGGCAGTGTTAAGTTGTGAGCCAAGCGTTTCAATCTGCACCTGCGCTTCAATATCGGCGTCTTCTGCAAGATTGAGCAATGACTGCAGGTTTCCGACTTGTGTTCGCAATTGCGTGATCTGTTCATTCAACAGCGCCACCTGACGCAAGCTTTCAGCAGAGAGGGCTTCTTCTTGGGCCAATTGATCGTTCGCCATCGCCAGCAATTCAGCCTGACGCTGTGCTTCGGTTGCTTGCAGATTCTCGCTGTTTTCAAGCAGTGCTAGCCGTGCGCGGACCTGCGCCAACTCAAACGCCAGCGTTTCGTTTTCGCCAGCGAGTGATCCGCGTAGGTTGTCCAATTCTTCCTGTGCTGCGCGCGCCGCAGCTAACAGGGTCAAAGTCTGTTCGGCTTCAAGGCGTTGCTGTTCAAGGTTTAGGGTCATCGCTGTGAGTTCGGTATCGGCATTAACCAAGCGGTCACGCAACGCTTCTGCCGCGGCTAGGTCGGTCAGGGCTTCTGCTTCAAGTGCTGTAATTGCCTCGGTTTTGGTGGCGCTTTCTGTTTCCAAATCAGCAATCAAGGCCTCGAGTGCTTCGCGGCGTGCTGCGGCGAGCCTTGCGGCTTCAACCCCTTCGTCGATCTCAGACCGTGACTGTGCCAAAGCAAGATTTAGCGCGTCTTGTTGGGACAAAAGCTGAGCCTGTTCGGCTTCTAATCCGGCAATGTTATCCAACGCTTGGCTGCGTTCACTCAGTAGCCCTGCGACTTGTGCCTCGAATTGGGTTATGTCGCTTTGGGCTTGGGCCAAGACTTGATTTTGTGCCTCGCGTTCGGCGATCAATGCCGCGATGCGCCCCGCTTGAAGGGTTGCTTCGGTGTTTGCTGCTTCAAGATTTGAGGAAAGTGCCGCTGTGCGATCTTGTTCCAGACCAAGCGTCGCGGTTAGTGCTGCAACTTCACTGCTCAGCACGTTGAGTTCGTTTTCCTGACCGGTGATTTGCTGCCGCAAAACGAATTGGATGACCATGAATATGGTTAGAACGAACATCAAAACGAGCAGCAGTCCTGTCATCGCATCGACAAAACCCGGCCAGATCGCGTTTTGAAAGCGGTTTGATGATCTGCGGCTTAGCGCCATGGATCAGCCTCTGCCCTTGATCGCGTTGGTCAAATTGAAGATGTCACCGCGCAGATCACCGATGCTTTCTTGCCGACCGGCTGACATTTCCTCGAGTATTCGCAGCAGTTGCACGTCGATTGACCGCAAACGCATCCGGCTTTCGGCATCGATGCCTTCCATCCCGTTGTCATCCAATTTTTGAATCAACGCTTCTTGTCCAGCAGCTACCCGTTCCAACAGCGCTGTATTCGCATTGGCGGTGCTATTCTGGGCCATGAGTTCCATCGCGGATGCGAGGTTGGCAAAACGTTGGTCGTTTTCGGTCTGGTTGCCCGCGTTCTGACCCATCATCATGTGCATAGCGTCCATGACTTCGGCTAGTTGATCGACGAAGGCGCCCATGGCCCCCATGTCGGTGCCTGATCCCTCTTCGCCATCGACACCGATGCGCGTGATTGTCGAAAGCCACTCTTCAAGTTCGCGGTAAAAGCGGTTTTGTCCGTGACCGGCAAAGAGTTCTAGCAGGCCAACGATCAACGATCCGGCAAGTCCCAAAAGTGAGCTGGAAAAGGCTGTTCCCATGCCGCCCAACTGCGCCTCTAGGCCGGATTGCAGGCGGCCAAAGATGTCTGCACCAGATTCGCCCTCACCGGGATTTAAGGACCGGATCGTTTCGACCAAGGCCGGAACGGTTGTGGCTAGTCCATAAAAAGTTCCCAGAAGGCCAAGGAAAATCAGGACGTTGCCGATGTACCGCGTGATTTCGCGGTCTTCGTCGATCCGCTGTGCAACGGAATCGAGGATTGAACGACCCGACGACGATGATACTTGCGTGCGCGCCCCGCGGGATCGCAGCAATGTCGCCAGCGGCGCTAAAAGCGATGGTGCCGCGCTATAGGAATGTCCGCCTGCATCGCGCGCAAAGCGTTCGATCCAGCGCACTGAATTCATCAATAAGAAAACTTGGTTAAAGCATGACAATACGCCAAGGACGAAAACGCCCAAGATGAATCCGTTTAAGTAAGGGTTTGATTTGTAGATAGCCGTGATTTGTTCCAGCCCCAGATAAAATCCGGCACCGATTAAACCAAGCACGATCAACATAAATAGAAGTTGCCGAAGGGGCTGTGAAAATTGTGGCTGTACCTTAGGCGCCCTTTTGTCCGACACGGATGGCAGTCCTCATATTGTGTTGCTGCATTGTCTGCATAACACCATATGGATGAATTTTCGCAAACCCAAAGAAAATCGGAAGGGTATTATGTTGCTTGCAAGGCACGCACACGATCGGCCAGCCAATCCATATCATCATCTCGAATGGACAGTTCATTCAAATGCGCGGCTGTATTAAAGAGATATTCAGTATTTGGGCCCCGCCCGCCGACGGCTTGCGCAATGATTTGCGCCTGCTTTTCCAGATCGAATTGGCAGTATTGCACATGGTCGCGGCTGATAATGTAGGCCAGCGCTTGAATGGTTTCGCCATCATCGGTGACCAAAGGCACAGTGTCTTCATAGTACGCTGACGAGATCAGTTCGCGTTCGCGCAACATTGCAAGGACATTTGCTTCTTCGTCCTCGGCGACTTTAAACGCCACGCCTGTGCACTGTCCGCCTGCGAGTGTGTCGAGCGCAAGGACCAAGCCCGGGTCTTCTTCTGACCCGCGATGGTGGATTGAGAGCATGCAAAAACTACGGTGATAGTCATGCAGGCATGCTTTTACTTTTGCGGTCGGTGTGAAACCCGGATTCCACAAAAGTGAACCATATCCAAAAACCCAAAGTGCCATGCCAATTCCCTTTATTCTGACGCCCATAAACACTGGATTGGCCAGAACGGAAAGGGGCTAGCCCAAGTGCGCCAAATCGCCAAAGATCGTAGCGGTATGGTCTTGCAGGTAAATGCGTAGCCATGGGGTGTAATGATCGGGGTTCTGCGCCACATCTGCAGAGAGTTCGTAGAAATCAACCCAGCGCGTGTTCATCACTTCGTCCGGGTTCGGACTGATTTTGAGGTCATTTGGGGCATCAGCCACGAAAACCTGCACGACTTCATGTTCGATCAGCCCTCCGCCGACATCGGCGCGATATTCGATCTGATCGCGGTGCGTTGGGCTAAGTCCGGTTATGCCAAGCTCTTCATCCAAGCGGCGCACAGCGCAAACTGTCGCATCTTCGTCCCATTCCGGGTGCGTACAGCAAGTGTTGGCCCATAGGCCGGGTGTGTGGTATTTTCCCATCGCCCGCTGCTGAATCAAAACGCGCCCACGGTTCATCACGAAGATACTAACGGCTTTGTGTTTCAGTCCGCGCACATGGGCATCCAGCTTTTCGACGGGTTGTAAAACGCCGTTGTCCCAGGCCGGGATCATGATGGTCATGGGCGCAACGGCGAAACAAGCCGCGCCAGATTTCTAAGATCAATTTTCAGATGTGCCATAGGTCGGGCCTTTGCCAATTTCTTGTTCATCTACGCCTCAAACTTAAGTCTTTGCACGTCAAGACTTTCACATATGAATTTCGCTGCGATCAATCTGGGTGGTCTGCTTATTTGGCTTAGCGTTCTTGCAGACAGTGAGAATTGATAGAAACCGTAGGGGAAGTGCGACGCGAAGTTGATACTAATCTATCTGGTTGCTCCGAGAAAGCGCTGATTTTTCGAACAATTTTATCGTTAAGATCGCTTTTACGGCTCACGTTTTATGCCCTACCTCGAGTAGATAAGGGGTGAGTGGAATGCCTGCGAAGCCGAACGCGCCAATCATCATCAAGCGAAAAAAAGTGATCGTCGCAGGCGGTCATCATGGTGGCGCTTGGAAAGTGGCGTACGCCGATTTCGTGACTGCGATGATGGCCTTTTTTATGTTGATGTGGCTGCTGAATGCCACGACGGAACAACAGCGCAAGGGGATTGCTGACTACTTTTCACCAACCATCCCGATCAACCGGATTTCCGGGGGCGGTTCCGGAGCATTTGGCGGTGACAATATTTTTACCGAACAAACGCTCTCCCAAAGTGGAACAGGTACTAGCCAGCCGACAGTTGGCATGAACCCTGTTCGTTCGGAAAGCGACGCTGCTGCTGATGCTGCGGCGGGTGCGCAAGTCGCGGCCATGCGCGATATTGAGGCCGTTTTGATGGGCCAGGGTGGCGAAAGCATGGTTTCGGATCAGGCCCTGCGGCACATAATAACGCGCCTTACGGATGAAGGGTTGGTTATCGAACTGTACGATTTGCCTGACGTCACCCTGTTTGTTGGCGAAACCACCACGCCCAATCCGGTCACCGCGGAACTTGCGAATGTCATGGCCCGTCTCTTTCAGGCGGTGCGAAATCCTGTCGCAATAGAGGCACACTTAAGCGCCAAATCGGTGCTGCACATCAATTATCCGGTCTGGGATATCTCGACGGGGCGGGCAGAACAGATGCGCCGGATGATCGAAGCAGGGGGGCTAAATCCACGACGGATTGTTCGCATGACAGGTGGTGGCGACCGCGAACCAGCTGTGCGTGATGGTACTGCACCGCGTAACAACCGGCTTGAGATTATTTTGCTGCGCTCTGATATCTGATACTTTCGGTCACATTTTAAGAATTAGGGGCGCGTTAAGATTGAGCATTTATGACTGCAAAGAATGACTGATTCATGATCGATGCAGAAAGGCTCTATTTATGACAATTTCCTCTTCCCTGAACGCGAGTGTTGCAGGCCTTGCCGCGAATGCATCGCGCCTTGCGACGATTTCCGACAATATCTCTAACTCCTCAACCTATGGCTATAAGCGGGCCGTGACCGATTTTCAGGCGATGGTGATTGAAAGCGGACAAGGGACATATTCTGCGGGTGGTGTCCGAACCACGACGACACGCTTGATCGATGAACGCGGGGCGTTGGTTTCAACGTCAAATCCGACGGATCTCGCGGTGCGAGGGCGTGGTATGCTGCCGGTTACATCAGAAGCGTCGGTCGCGGTCGGTAACGGTGAGAACCCCTTGTTTTTGACAACAACAGGGTCGTTCCGACCCGACGCCCAGGGGTTTTTGCGCACCCCTGGCGGCCTTGTCTTAATGGGCGTGCCAGCCTCGCCCGACGGGACGATCCCGAATTATCCGCGCGATTCGATTGATGGGCTCGTTCCTGTCCAAATTAACGCAAACCAGTTCGCAGGCGAGGCTACAACACGTGTTGATCTGACTGTGAACTTGCCCGCAACCTCGACTAGAGAAGGCGCAGCCGGCGAAACAGAGTCACTTTCGGTCGAGTATTTTGATAACTTGGGCGCGTCATCGAACCTGAACTTTACCTTCACGCCGACAGTCCCTGCAAATGGTGCATCAAACGAATGGACCGTCCAAATCCGCGACAGTGAAACTGACATTAACGCAGATGGTGTCGCAGATGTTGTTGGCGAATACCGGCTGACTTTTGATGCGACGCGCGGCGGCGGCGGAACATTGGCGAACGTAGACTTTGCTGATCCACTCTCTCCTGTTGGGGGTGGCTATGACCCCTTGACTGGCGCGCTCACAATTGCGGTCGATGGCGGTCCGATGGAGATCAATATCGGTGAAATTGGCAGCTCGATCGGATTGACGCAGTTGTCCGACGCCTTCGCGCCTGTTTCGATTTCGAAGAATGGAACACCGGTTGGTAGTCTGACTTCAATTGAGGTCGATCAGAACGGCTTTGTGCGCGCGTCATTTGATATTGGGATTAACCGCGTGCTGTACCAAATCCCTTTGGTTGATGTGCCGAACGTCAATGGCCTCGAAACACTTGATCAGCAAAGTTACCGGGTCACGCCAGATAGCGGATCTTTTTTCCTGTGGGATGCGGGTGACGGGCCAACCGGTGACATCGTCGGTTTTGCGCGCGAAGAATCTGCGACCGATGTGGCGGGCGAACTTACAGAGTTGATCCAAACGCAGCGCGCTTATTCATCAAACGCAAAGGTCATTCAGACAGTTGAGTTATCTTTTGCAGAGCTGACTTCTTTGCCGGTGGAGATCATGGATTGTGTTTTGGACAGGTCGTTGTTGATCGACTTGAGAGTTTGAAGCGCGACCATTGCGCTGTTGTTGGTCAGAATGCTGGACATAAAAATGTTCCCTTAGATGCGGCGCTTTGCGCCTGATGTATTCAGGAATCCGCAAAATTTGCGGCTTGAAGCGTCATTCTGACGAGGATGATCGTGAGCAATTGCCGACGATCGTGCCGTTCTAGCGATGCGTTCACTAAGCCCACCCGACCTGAACAATTGATTAATCGCGCAACGCCAGATCCGGAAAATTTGATTGAAAGTCATGCCTTCTTTTCAACTGTTTTTTGCGCTGTTGTTGTCAAAGTCATCTTGCCGGAGGGGTCATATGTCGTCAGCACGTCGCGGACATCTTCAAGCGCTTCAATCCGCTTGCGTGCTGTATCGACGCCGCGCAGCGCAGCGGCAATCAAGCCCTGATTCTCACCTATTTGAGATTTGAGTGTCTGCAGTGCCTTTTTTGGCGGTGGCTTTAGGGCCAAATGTTGCAAACAACGTTCTTTCGCCACCGCAAGATCAGGCAGTGCCTCGTAGCGGGCACTGAGCAATGCTTGCCGTTCATCCGCTAGTATTGCGAAGAGTTGGGTTAAAGGATCAGCCGCCATTGAGACGCACTTTCATGGCTTCAAATAGCGCCTCTGCCAATCCGATACCGCCGGCTTTGGCCATTTCTTTGGCCTGCGCTTCTCGTAGGAATGATGAGAACTGTTCTTCGCCTTTTCCGCCGCCAAACGAATCGCGCGGGGTCCCAAGCCCCGCAGACTTCAGCATCTCTGATAGAAATGTGGCTTCAAGTTTTTGCGCCGCATCGCGCAGTTTTGTGTCGGCTTGTATATAGTCGGGCAGGGGCGATGTTTGCCGGGGTGGCGGTAAGATTGGGATCGCTGTCATCGGATTCTCCGTCATGCACTTTTTGCGAAATTGACGGACAGCCGTAAACATTCAGTAAGTTTTTTGCGGCAATACTAGGAAAACAGAGATTCTTTCGGAGAACCGATGACCCCACTTTCAATCATTGAACCGGCAGCAAAGGCCGCTGAATCACCACCGCCCACAATGAAAGAGGGTGCGACGCAGGAAGATTCTGCGTTGTTTGCGTCACTCGTTGATGTTGCGATCCCAACACCTAAGACAACGCTGTTGCGTGTCGAAGGCGGTGTTGCGCCAGTTTTGCCTGCTTCTGATGGCCCAGAAGGTGATCCAAAAGATCAACTTTCACAGGGCGACACCCGGCATCCCATGATAGGAGTGCCTGCTATTACGCCACAAGTTGCAACTTCAACACCAACTAAGGATTTGCTTGCTGATCCGCGACAGGTACTGCCGTCGCGCCCTCAATTAGATAGCATCCCAAAGCAGGTCGTTGATCAAGCCTCTATTTCTCCACCACCCACCCGACCCGCCAAGGGCGAGGGTTCTTCGCAAGCGGCAGGGCTTGGCCTTTCAGCCGCCCAATCCATGGTCGAAGGACGTATCGTACAATTGCCGAAAGTGGCCGCGGTTCAGGCGGGTGTGGCGCAAGGCGGCCAAACAGAAACACCACCTGAACTTAAGCTCTCGAAGCCTGGAGAGGGGCAATTGCCGCAGACTGCCGCGCCTGTTCAGCAGCCAACTTCAAAGGCTACGGCTCTGCCTATGCAGATGCTCGATCCGGTAACCCCTCGCGAGCGCAACTTGCCAGAGCGTGGAACAGCTGCGACATCTCAATCTTCGGCACCTCGGGCGCCAGCTTTAGAGTCCGTGCTAATTGCTGCCGCTGCACAACCGGCTGCCGCGACGGCGCAAGGCATTGACGCAAGCGATGCCGAAATCAAAACTTTGGATAAAGACGGATTGCTAGGCCTTACTGGCCCAGACCGCCCAGTCGCAACGGCCTCGACGGTCAGTGGTGTGGCATCTGCAGGGCCTGAGACCGCCCGACATATTGCACACCAGATTGCGACCGCAATTGCTCCGGGTACCGGCAAGGCGACCGAAATCTTGCTGAACCCAGAGGAATTGGGGCGAGTGCGCATGTCGATGTCCGCTGTGGATGGCAATTTAACGTTGGTGGTTTTGGCAGACCGCCCTGAAACGCAAGAATTACTGCGCCGCCATATTGACGTCTTGGCGCAAGAATTCCGAGACTTGGGATATGACAGTGTGTCCTTTTCTTTCAATGCAGATGGGCAGTCAGGGACCGATGGCACCCATGATGACCCTCACGATGATACGGCGGCCACGATGAAGCAAACCGACGAAACTGTAGAAGTAGCTACGCCATTGCATAGCAGTGGCTTGGACTTGCGATTGTAAGGAAGAGTTATGGAAATTGCACAAACCCCGACGAACGTTCCGCCCAGTGCGGTATCCGCGCCGCTAGCAGAAGGTGCCAACGCATCAGTTAGCTCTGACTTTGAAGTATTTTTGCAAATGCTGACGGCACAGATGAAGTATCAAGACCCCCTTAATCCGGTTGATTCAACAGATTATGCCACGCAACTGGCGACGTTTTCAGGGGTTGAACAAGCCGTTATGACAAATGATTTGTTGAAATCGTTGACCACACAAATGACTGTTGGCGGCTTGTCAGATATGGCGTCGTGGGTCGGTCGCGAGGCGCGATCATCAGCACCGGCCTATTTTGACGGACAACCGATTGAGATATTTCCGCAAGCAATCGGTGCTGCGGATACAAAGGAAATCATCGTGCGTGATGAAAGTGGCGCAGAGGTGCAGCGCATCCCATACGCGTCGGGATCAGAAAGCATTCAGTGGGCCGGTGTTCAACCTGACGGCACGCCAATGCAGGCGGGGCTATATAGCTTTCAGATCGTCGGCAAGGCAAACGGTGACGTGACGGATCAGGCCGGAGTTGATGTTTATAGCAAGGTGAATGAGGTCCGAATTGAGGCCGGACAAACCATGCTCATTTTGCAAGGCGGTGCTGCGATCCCAAGCAACCAAGTGACGGCGTTACGAAACGCTGCGGCCTAAATCAGGCTGCTGATCCAAATAGCGCCGCCCACTAAAACGCCGCCCAGCGCCATCCAAGATAGACGTGCAATACGCCGCTGCGGTTTGGGTGGCGGCGGTGGGTTATTTTGACGGATCAATGCGTCCTGGGCCATGCGGGGCAGTTGTGGCCCAAAGCGGGACAGAATGCGCACAGTCTGCGCAAGATCACGCAGAAGCGCCTTCGGCCCGATGCTTTCTTTGATGTAATCTTCGACGACAGGTTTGGCGACCTGCCAGATGTTCATATGAGGATCAAGCGACCGGGCAACGCCTTCGACGACGACCATCGTGCGTTGCAGCAAAATCAGCTCGGTGCGCGTTTCCATGCCAAAACGCTCGGTTACTTCGAACAGATATGTTAGCAGTCGCGCCATCGAAATGCGGCTGGCATCCATCCCAAAAATGGGCTCGCCGACAGCGCGCAAAGCGCGTGCAAATTCGTCCACGTCTTGGTTTGCCGGAACGTAGCCAGCTTCGAAATGGACTTCTGCTACGCGTTGATAGTCTTTGCGGATAAAGCCAAAAAGAATCTCTGCATAGACGCGGCGCGTGTATTCATCCATGCGCCCCATGATCCCAAAATCATAAGCGATAATGTCACCATTTGCGGCGACTTTCAGATTGCCTTGATGCATGTCGCCGTGAAAATATCCGTCGCGCAGGGCGTGGCTCAGAAACAATTGCAAGACCCGTGTCGCAAGTGCGCGTCGGTCATGTCCCGCTGCATCAAGTGCATCGTTAGATCCGATGTTCGTGCCTTCTGCCCAGTCCAATGTCATGACCCGTCGGCCCGACAAATGCCACCGGACCTTTGGCACCTGAAAGCCTGCATCAGTTTCAGTGTTTGCCGCAAATTCAGACGCTGCAGAGCTTTCAAGCCGCAGGTCCAATTCGCCCATCACAATTCCTTCGAAGTGGGTGATGACTTCCATTGGGCGCAAGCGGCGTGACGACGGGGATAACAACTCGATCGCGCGGGCCGCGAAATAGAAGGCATCGATGTCTTTGCGGAATGCCTTTTCGATACCGGGTCGAAGGATCTTGACCGCAACAGCTTCGCCAGTGTCGGCAAGATGCGCCTTGTGCACCTGCGCAAGCGAAGCAGCCGCAACCGGTTCCGAAAAGGACGCAAACAACTGATCGAAAGAAGACCCAAGCTCTTGCTGGATCGCTTTCTTGGCCTCGCGCATGGAAAAGGGCGGCAGTTTGTCTTGCAAGACACGCAACTGCACGGCCAATTCATCGCCCACAACATCTGGGCGCGTCGAAAGGACTTGCCCGAATTTGATGTAGGCTGGTCCAAGCGCTGTCAGGGCGCGCACCGCAGGCGGTGTGGTCACATCGCCTTTATATCCCAGCCACTGGAACGGCCAAACCAGCGTGCGAAATGTGGCTCGCAACAATGGTCCCGCATCAAATGCATCCAATACGACCTTCATCGCGCCAGTTCGTTCCAGTGTAGCACCTGTTATAATCAGGCGAATAATGTTGTGAGGTCCGCGCAATTTAAAGCTTCCATCCAGAATGCAGGGCGGCCACGCCCAAGGTTAGATTGCGGTACTTTGCATTGCCAAAGCCTGCGTCGCGCACCATCCCAAGGAATGTGTCTTGGTCAGGGAATTTGCGGATAGATTCGACCAGATATTGATAGCTGTCCCGATCCCCAGCAATCATCTGCCCCATGCGTGGTATCACATTGAACGAATAGGCGTCGTAGGCCGCCTGCATCGCAGGGTTGGGCAATTGGCTAAATTCCAAGACCATCAAGCGTCCACCGGGTTTCAAAACGCGGTAAGCTTCGGCCAGCGCATCTTGGGGACGGGTTACATTCCGAATGCCAAAGCTGATGGTGTAAACGTCAAAAGTATTCGCCTCAAACGGCAGCGCCATCGCATCACCTGCAACCCAATCAAGGCTGCCGGACATTTGTTCCGCTTCGGCCCGCTTACGACCCTCGATCAACATTTGTTCGGTCAGATCAAGCACTGTGGCATGGCCATAACCTGCACGTTTCAAGAACCGGAAAGAGATATCGCCAGTGCCACCCGCAACATCAAGCAGTCGTTGCCCTGGACGTGGTGCCAACCAATCCATCATCGCGTCTTTCCAAATCCGGTGCACTCCGCCGGACATGACATCGTTCATAATGTCGTATTTGCTAGCCACCGAGGAAAAGACACCTTGGACGCGCCCAGCTTTTTCGTCTTCACGAACGGTTTCAAACCCGAAATGGGTGGTGTTTTCTGGGGTATCGGTCATGTGGGGTTGCCTATCGGTTTGTTACTAGACTTTATAGGCCGCCAAACGCGAATGACAATTGGACCATTG
>CBDTVI010000019.1:0-19755 GCA_965364065.1 uncultured Yoonia sp.
AGACCCAACACTGTCGCGCGCAACAGGTCTTTTAATTCCAGAGCAGCGCAACACGACGCAGCTTGGGCCAGGTATCAAACTGCCCTATTTCATCAAATTGGGTGATCACCGTGATCTGACTGTGACGCCCTATATTTCGGCCGAAACGACAACGCTCGAGCTGACTTACAGACAGGCATTTGTGAAAGGCGATATTGTTTTAGAGGGCGCTTTCAGCGACGACACTTTAGTAGATGAAAATCGCGGCTACTTTTTTGCCGAAGGGCAATTCGATTTAGAGAGCGGGTATCAGTTGGCATTCGACATCGAGACCACGAGTGATCCTGCCTATTTGCTTGATTATGGATATTCTAGCAAAGACAGGCTGGACAGTGCACTTGCGCTGTTACGGGTCACTGACCGGACCATGTTTCAATCAAGACTGACCTATTACGAATCGCTGCGCGACAGTGAAAACAATGCGTCCCTGCCCCCGATCATTGCCGATTTGAGCTTTGAGGCACGCCTCACACCAGCCATCGGCGGCACGTTTGACTATCGGTTCAGCCTTGATACCAGCTACCGGCCCAGCAACACCGATGGGGACACAGGTCGCGACGTGACACGCGGCGGGGTCGACACCACGTGGCAGAGTACTTGGGTGTTGGGCAATGGGCTTATCGTTGCGGCACAAACTGGTGCTAGCGCGGATTTGTATCTGGTCGATGATGATGCTTCGTTTGCTCAAACGGACTTACGGGTGGTGCCCAATGCAGGCGTGACCCTGCGCTGGCCTTTGGGAATGCGCAGTCCGAACGGGGTAACGCACATCCTGGAACCCATCTTTTATCTGGGCTGGTCGGACAGTTTTGGTGGCACATCCCCAAATGAAGACAGCACGCGCAGCGAACTTGACCGTGCAAATCTTTTTGCCGTGTCCCGCTTTGCGGGCGAAGACGCTGTGCAAACCGGACCACATGCCGCCGTAGGGATCACATGGTCGCGGTTTGGACAAAGTGGCACCTCATCAACGCTGACGTTCGGGCGCGTGATCAAGCAAGACTTGCAGGCTGATTTCACTGAAACCTCGGGTTTGGATGGAACACGGTCCGATTGGCTGTTGGCGGGACAGTTCACGACCGCTGATGGCTTCATCATGGATGCGCGCAGCCTATGGGACAACAATGGCGGGCTGACCGTCGCAGACAGCCGTGTCGCATGGCGCAATGACTGGATTACACTTGCCGCAAACTATAATTGGCAAAGCCCAGACCCCATAGAGGGTATCACAGAGAATGTTTCGGAGTGGACGCTGGATGCGGCTTTTGACGTCAATGATGCGTGGACGATCGAGGCCGATGGTCGCTATGATCTTGGCGCCGACAGGCCGGTGCGCGCGGGCTTGGGACTGCAATGGCGCAACGAATGCGTGAGCGTCGACGTTTCGGTCTCGCGCCGCTATACGTCTTCTAGTACGGTAGACCCGACAACAACATTTGGCCTTAGCGGGTCGATCGGTGGATTTTCAACCGGTCGGGCGGCAGGCGGGATCGCAACAGGCTGCGGGAATTAATGCGAATGACAAGTTTAAAGATGCGTTTGAGTGCAATTGGTGCGGTGGTTCTAAGTTGCGTTGTGTCGATCGGCGCGACCAATGCGGTTGCTCAGGGCCGATTGGCGGCGGCTATCACTGTTGATGACCGAGTTGTAACCCAGTTCGAAATTGACGACCGCAAGCGCCTCCTCGACGTATTCAACACCCCCGGCGACATTGATCGAGTGGCCCGCGAAGGCTTAATTGAGGATCGCCTCAAGCAGCAGGAAATGGCCCGTTTCAACCGCACGTTGTCAGAGGCCGAGCTGCAGCAATCGCTCGAGGAATTCGTTGGACGCGCCAACCTGACATTGCCAGAGTTCGGCCAAGTCCTGACGGCACGCAATATCGACCCCCTAACTTTTATTGACTACGTCAGCGTCGGCGTGATGTGGCGCAATTTTGTCCGCGCACGGTTTAATCGCCAGATCACCATTACAGATGTCGACATTGATCGCGCATTGGCACGTCAAGGTGCGACCAGCACTCGGCTCGAAGTTTTACTCAGCGAAATCATCATACCGGCCCCACCAGAGCGCGCGGCACAAGTCCAAGAAGTCGCAGGGCGGATTGCACGATTGCGGTCCTTTAGCGAATTTGAAAACGCGGCCCGTCAAGTTTCGGCGCTGCCATCGCGCGACAACGGCGGACGTTTGGGATGGTTGCCTATCGATAATTACCCGCCGCAACTGCGCCAAGTCCTGCTTGAACTACGCCCCGGTGAAGTGACCGAACCAATCGATATTCCAAACGGTGTGGCCTTGTTCCAAAAGCGTGGGCAACGCGAAGCGCAACGCGCCGCACAAGCCCCGTTGAGCATCGAATATGCCGCCTATTACATCGCTGGTGGCCGCACGGACGCCGCCCTGCGCACCGCTGCTGAAATCCGCAACCAAGTTGATACATGCGATGACCTATACGGAGTAGCCCGCAATCAGCCGTCCGAAGTATTGGACCGTGTGACGCTCGCACCTGCTGATATTTCGAACGATGTCGCACTTGAATTAGCGCGTTTAGATTCTGGTGAAGTGTCTTATAATCTGACCCGCAATGACGGTGAAACACTGGTATTTTTGATGCTTTGCGCACGCAACAATGCAGGCGCCGGCACGTCGGATCGCGAATTGATCCGCAACCAGATCCGCAGCCAGCGCTTGGCCTCGCTTGCGAGCGCACTGATTGCCGATCTGCGGTCCTCGGCTGATATTCGCCCCTGATGCAGCCCATTGTGATTAGCTGTGGCGAACCGGCAGGGATCGGCCCTGAAATTGCCGTCGCTGCATGGCAAGCTTTGAAAGCCGAAATTCCAATGTTGTGGATCGGTGATCCGCGCCATTTGCCGGACGGTACGGCGTTTCACGCAGCCACAGACCCTGCAGATATCCATCCGTTTAAATTCACTGTTCTGGCGCGTGATTTTGGCAGCGAGGCTGTCGCAGGCATGCCCGATCCCGCACATGCACAAGGCGTGATTGCGGCCATCGCAGATGGGGTTGCATTGGTCCAATCAGGTGCCGCACGCGCGCTTTGCACGGCCCCTATTCATAAGGCAGCCTTGATCGATGGGGCGGATTTTGCGTACCCGGGTCACACCGAATATTTGGCCGCACTTGCTGGCACGGACCAAGTCGTGATGATGCTTGCCTGCGACGCATTACGTGTTGTGCCCGCAACGATCCATATTCCGTTAGCGCAAGTGCCAGGCAAGCTGACAGCCAGTCTTTTGACAGACACTTTGCTGATTACACATGCAGGTCTGCGCCGCGACTTCGGGATTGCAAAGCCGCGCATAGCCGTCGCTGGGTTGAACCCGCATGCTGGTGAAGACGGCAAGATGGGACAAGAAGAAATCGAGATGATCACCCCTGTTTTAGACGCGTTGCGCGCCCAAGGGATGGACATTACCGGGCCATTGTCTGCTGACACGATGTTCCACAAAGCGGCACGCTTAACCTATGATGTTGCCGTGTGCATGTACCACGACCAAGCCCTGATCCCAATCAAGACGCTGGATTTTTCAGGCGGCGTGAATGTAACGCTGGGCCTGCCGTTTATCCGCACGTCGCCGGATCATGGCACGGCATTCAATATTGCAGGACGGGGTATTGCGGATTCTACTTCGATGATTGCCGCCATTCGCATGGCGGCTAAAATGGCGGATGCTCGGAATGGATGATCGGATCGGAGCCTCCGGCGGGGATATTTACGCTCGGAAGAAGCGATGAGCGGGATTGATGATCTTCCCCCGTTGCGCGAAGTAATTGCAACGCACGAGTTGGCCGCAAAAAAGTCGCTTGGTCAGAATTTTCTGTTGGATTTGAACCTGACGGCCAAGATTGCCAGACTGGCCGGAGATTTATCCGGCGCGGATGTGCTTGAGATTGGTCCCGGTCCGGGTGGATTGACGCGCGGATTGTTGGCCGAGGGCGCACGCCGTGTTTTGGCGATTGAGAAAGACCCGCGCTGCATGCCTGTACTGGCCGAGATTTCTGCGGCCTATCCTGACCGTTTGATTGCAATAAATGGCGATGCGCTGACGGTGAACCCGTTGGAACATTTGAAGCCACCCATCAAGATAGCAGCCAACTTGCCATACAATGTTGGCACTGAATTGCTGGTGCGTTGGTTGACCCCACCTGAATGGCCGCCGTTTTGGGTTAGTCTTACATTGATGTTCCAGCGCGAGGTCGCACAGCGTATCGTGGCCACCCCCGGCAGCAAAGCTTACGGGCGTTTGGCTTTGCTATCGCAATGGCGCACTGATCCCAAGATCATGATGGAACTGCCGCCAGAGGCTTTTAGCCCACCGCCCAAAGTGAATTCAGCGGTCGTACATCTGACCGCCCTGCCCGCGCCGCGGTTCCCAGCCAATCCCGGCACATTGAACAAGGTTGTTGCAGCCGCGTTCAACCAACGGCGCAAGATGCTGCGCTCTGCTTTGAAATCCGTGAGCCCTGATATCGAGGATCATCTGCGCAGTGCAGGCATCAAGCCGACTGAACGCGCCGAACAAGTGGAATTGGAAGCGTTTTGCGCCTTAGCGCGCAGTCTTGATCAAACCTGAGCGTAACGTGTCTACCCGCTAGGCACATTAAAAAAGCCCTCCGAAATCGGAGGGCTTTTTTTTATTCTGCGGCCTCTGGCGTGCTGCCCTCTTCGGGGGCGGGACGCGGCTTGCGCGGGGCACGGGGCCTGCGCGGGCGCTGCGGTTTTTCTTCGGGGGTCTCGACCAGACCTGCATCCACTTGCGGTGCAGCCTCTTGTACATCGGGCTGTGCTGCATTTGCCGGATCGTTTGCGGCATCTTCTTGCGCTTTCAGCCGATCTTGGCGTTCGCGGTCACGTTCCATCTGGCGTTGGCGGTTTTGTTCTTCTTGTTCTTCGCGTTTCGAATCAACTTCACGCTGTGCCTCGGCCAGCAGGCGTGTGTAATGCTCTGCGTGTTGCGCAAAGTTTTCGCCGTCAACACGGTCACCCGACAGGACCGCATCGCGGTGCAACTGGGTATATTTTTCGATGATTTGCTGCGGTGTTCCCCGCACTTTTCCATCAGGACCAGAGCTATCGAACACCCGATTGATGATACTGCCGCCTGTAGGGCGGTTATTGCGGTTTTTGTTCCGCGACCGTGACTTAGTTGATCTCATGGATGTGCTTTCAAGCCTTTGGCTGTCGTTGCTCTGGCCACATATCACGCAGAAATGCGCGCTTCTCTTTATGGCCTTGCGATGATTGGCGACTAATCACAGGGGGGTAAGTGACGAGCCACATCCCTGTCGATGGGTATGGATAAGCGCTCAAGTGGGGCCAAGACAAGCATAAACTGCGCAAACCATGTCGAAATGCGCGAAATTGCCAACTTGATTGCTTCAAATCACGGTTTTTTGCCGACAACGACGCGGTCGCGGCCATTCAGGTCCGGAATCACCTGCAAATCAGTGAAGCCAGCACTTTCCAGCATAGCGGTCACTGCAGCCCCTTGGGTCGGGCCAATTTCAAAGATCAGACGCCCATTTGGGGTCAAATAGTCGACAGCATCGCGCGCAATGATCCGGTAGGCCGACAACCCATCTGCGCCATCGGTCAACGCACCTTCGGGTTCGAACAACCGCACCTCGTGTTGTAGATCATTCATTTCAGCGGCCGCGATATAAGGCGGGTTAGAGACGATCAGATCAAAAGACCCCTGCACATTACTAAACCAATCAGATGCGACGCATGCCGCGCGCGGCGTCAAATCAAGCGCGGCTGCATTCTGTGCGGCGACATCCAAAGCTGCCTGCGATATATCCGTTCCGACGCCTGTGGCCTCTGGTCGTTCTGCCAACAGCGACAGCAAAATGCAGCCGCTGCCGGTGCCAAGGTCAAGAACCCGCGTGAACTCTGCCCGCAGTGCTATTTCTACCAAAGTTTCGGTATCAGGGCGTGGGTCCAGTACATCGGATGTGACTATAAACCGATGCTTGTAAAAATCACGGTAGCCCAGCACATGCGACAGCGGCATCCGCAGTGCGCGTTTCTCGACTTTCGCCAAAAATGCGGCGCTGTCCTCGTTGGGGGTTGCACGCCACAGAATACGCGCCTCGCGCATCGGATCAGGCACGCCTGCCGCATCAAGAATACCGGCCCCTTCGCGCAGCAAATCGTCCGGTGTCACGCGCCCATCTCGGCCAGCAGCGTCGCCTGTGCGTCAGCTTGCAAGGCAGTCACGATCTCTTCGAGGTCGCCTTGCATAATTGGACCCAGCGAATAGAGGGTCAGGTTAATGCGGTGATCCGTCATCCGCCCTTGCGGGAAGTTGTAAGTACGGATGCGTTCGGAACGATCACCTGTTCCAACTTGGCTTTTGCGATCCGCAGAGCGTTCATCGTCGACCCGCTGCCGTTCAAGATCAAACAGGCGTGTCTTCAACACCTGCATCGCGATCTCGCGGTTGCGGTGTTGGGATTTCTCGGAACTGACCACAATGATGCCTGTTGGGATGTGCAAAATGCGCACCGCCGAATCGGTCGTGTTCACGTGCTGCCCGCCAGATCCCGACGCGCGCATCGTATCAAGCCGAAGATCCCCGGGGTTGATCTGCACATCCACGTCTTCGGCTTCTGGCAGCACGGCTACCGTGGCCGCAGAAGTATGGATACGCCCGCCGCTTTCGGTTTCCGGCACACGCTGCACACGGTGCACGCCGCTCTCGTATTTCAATTTAGCGAACACACCGTCACCAACAATGCGCGCGACAACTTCTTTAATGCCACCAAGCTCGCTCAGCGATTGTTCAAGGATTTCAAAGCGCCATCCCTGCCCTTCGGAATATCTTTGGTACATCCGCAACAGATCAGCCGCGAAAAGCCCAGCTTCATCGCCCCCGGTTCCCGGCCTGATTTCCAGCAACGCAGGGCGGCCATCGGCACTATCTTTGGGCAGCAGTGCAAGCTGCACGTCGTGCTCTGACGCCGCAAGGGCTGCGCGCAGATCGGGCAACTCCATTTCGGCGAGTTCCTTCATCTCGGGATCGGCAAGCATCGCCTGCGCATCCGCGATCTGGGCCAAAAGATCTTTGTAAGCGGTGACGGTTTCAACCACAGGACGCAGGTCTGAATATTCCTTACCAAGAGCTGCGATTTCACTGCCAGCAGAGCCATCGGCCATCTTCGCCTCTAGAAACTGGAAGCGGTCGATGATTTGTTCAATTTTATCAGGTGCAATCATGGCAATGGGATTGGCGGATCAAAGCGGTTCGGTCAAGGGGCCAAGTGCGGCAAGCCAGCTTTCAACGCGGGCTTTGTTCACGCCAAGGTCCGACTGTCCAAAGCGTAGGCGGCCAAAAATCATCAATAAATCGCCGTCGATCGCGACAGTGGTGTGATCAGGAAAACCCCAAAGCCCCGAGCGGGTCTGAAAGGTCATCATGCCCTCTGCGACACTGCCTGCCAGCAATCGTGTGCGTGGGGTGGCCAATGCCGCACCCTCGACCGCAGCCAAAACCTGTGCTGCAGGTGCTGCAATCCGGCGCGCGGCCAAAAAGCTGCCAGCGGTTAAAGTGTCACTTGGCGCTGCCGCATTCGGTCGCTTGTGCCAAAGCGCGCTATCAGTCGGCACAAACCGGACATAGAGCATGAGCGCTGCCAAAACGGCGATCAATCCAATCAAAATACGCATAATATCAGAATTCCTTAGCGGTACGGCACGCCGGGCAATATCGAGAGCATCTCAAACATCAGATTTGCCCCCGTCAGCGCGGTATTGCCAGAGGTATCATAGGGTGGCGACACTTCAACCAGATCACAGCCGACGATATTGAGGCCACGCAGGCCACGGATCAGCTCCATCGCTTGTGGCGTGGTCAGCCCGCCAATTTCCGGCGTGCCGGTACCGGGGGCATATGCGGGATCAAGGCTGTCGATGTCGTAGGTGATATAACACGGCTGATCGCCAATTTTCGATTTTATTTCAGCAGCTAAGGGTGTGAGTGATTTGTGCCAAAGCTGGGGGGCCAGATATTGGTTAAAGCCCCAATCCGCGGCCTCGGTAAAGTCGTCAGCAGTGTAGCCCGTGCCACGTAAGCCAATCTGAAAGACCTTGTCCGCAGTGATCAACCCTTCTTCGTAGGCGCGGCGAAAGACAGTGCCATGCGTTTCACGTTCGCCGAACATTTCGTCGTTCACGTCGGCATGGGCGTCCACATGGACCAAGGCAACTGGCCCATGTTTTGCTGCTATGGCGCGCAATACGGGCAGCGTCAGTGAATGATCCCCGCCCAACGTCATGGGTATGAAATCATGCTTGAGGTGTGCGGTGTAAGTCTCTGTAATAATACGAATACTATCGCTTAATGAAAACGTGTTGATTGCCACATCACCAAGATCGGCGCATTGTAGTACATCAAATGGCGCTGCTCCTGTTTGGATATTATAGGGTCGGATCATCGCCGATTGCTCGCGCAGTTGTTTCGGCCCCATCCGCGTGCCTGATCGCCAAGAGGTACCAATATCCATCGGAATACCGATAAAGCCCACATCAAGGCCCTCAGCAGATGCGACTTCGGGCAAGCGCATAAAAGATTGCGGACCAGAGAAACGGGCTAGATCATTCCCTGAGATCGGTTGATTGACCATTATTTTTTCCTTTTATTCCAAAGCGCCAAACAGCAAAGCTCCATCGCGACATGCGCGCCTGCAATCGCGGTCGCACCAGTGGTGTCATAGGGTGGTGACACCTCTACAACATCGCCACCAACCATGTTGATTCCTGCTATATCGCGCAGGATCGCGGCAGCTTGCCAAGACGCAAGGCCACCCCAAACAGGCGTGCCAGTGCCCGGTGCAAAGGCCGGATCAAGTGCATCAATATCAAAAGTCACATATGTGGGATGATCGGCGACGCGGGATTTTATCTGCTCTGCGACCCAATTGGCACCCTTCTCATGGCAAGTACGGGCATCGATGTATGGCATGCCAAGATAGTCTGCGCATTCCGTTCTGATACCAATTTGCACCGAACGCGTCACATCCACCAAACCCAGTTTGACCGCCTTGTACATCATCGTGCCGTGATCGATGCGGGCCATATTATCGTCAGGCCACAGGTCTGAATGGGCATCAAATTGCACCACAGACAATGGCCCGTATTTTTCCGCATAAGCCCGCAAGATAGGCAGCGTAATAAAGTGATCGCCACCCAACGTCACTGTTCCGCATCCTTGGGCCAAAATACCCGCAATATGGGCCTGCACCAAATCCGGCACACCTGCGACATCGGCATAATCAAATGCCATATCGCCATAGTCAGCGATGGCAAATTCACCCAAAGGATCAAAACCGTCCCAGCCATAAGGCGGGTCATAAGGCTGCAGGCTTGATGCTTCGCGAATTGCACGCGGCCCAAAGCGGGTCCCAGGGCGATGCGTCACAGCCTGATCAAAAGGCACGCCAGTGACGGCCAAATCAAATCCGGTCAGGTCTTTCGTATACATCCGTCGCAAAAACGACGTGGCCCCTGCAAATGCATTTTCATAAGAAAGCCCGCGCTTGGATGTCGCCGTAAAAGCCCCGTCGACTGCTTCTTTCGCTTTATCAAGTGTCATGCCGCACCCTTCTTCTTTTTCCCAAATAAACTTCCGCCGGAGGCATCCTGCCCGCGCACCGGATCACGCCACTGGCAATGCACGTTCAATCAGTCGCGCGAAATACGACGCCCCTGCAGGTGCTGCTTCATCATCAAAGTCGTATGCTGGATGATGCAGACCCGCGCTATCGCCATTGCCCACATAGACATAAGCACCGGGACGCTGTTCAAGCATATATGAAAAATCCTCTGCACCCATCTCGTACTGGCGCGCGTCGTCAACAAGCGGCGAAATTTCACGCGCGACCGATGCTGCGAACGCAGTTTTCTCTGGATCGTTAATGGTCGCAGGATATCCGTACTCATAATCCAATTCGGCTGTCACATTGTAAGCCGCAGCATGGCCTGCAACGATTTCGGTCAAACGTTTATGGACCATCGCTTGCGTGGCTTTCGACAAAGTGCGCACAGTCCCATTGATATAAGCTTTCTCGGGAATGACATTATCAGCAGAGCCGGTGTGGATTTGCGTCACTGAGACCACAAGATCCTCGTAGGCCTTGTTATTGCGGCTGACGATGGTCTGGATGGCATTCACAATCCCAACAGCTGCGATAACTGGATCGGCGGTCTCATAAGGATATGCACCGTGGCCACCGATGCCTGTGATATGAATATGGATCGTGTCAGCGGCGGCCAAGATCGGCCCAGCTGTCGTGTAAAACGACCCGGTCGCATCGCCAGGGCCACTGTGCAAAGCATAGACTTCCTTGATGTCAAAACGCTCAAGGATACCTTCTTGGACCATCACTTGCCCACCGCCACCGCCTTCTTCAGCGGGTTGAAAGATCAATGCCACGCGCCCTGCGAAATTGCGGGTCTCGGCCAAATAGCGCGCCGCACCCAGTAGCATGGTCGTATGCCCGTCATGCCCGCAAGCGTGCATCTTGCCGGGGATGGTCGAGGCATAGTCGAGCCCAGTTTCTTCTTGCATAGGGAGCGCGTCCATATCGGCACGCAAACCGATTGTCGGCCCGCTCGCTTGGCCGTTGATGATCGCCACGACACCCGTCTTTGCGATGCCTTCATGGATTTCATCCACACCAAATTCGCGCAACATCTTGGCCACAAATTTTGCAGTTTCATGACATTCAAACTGCAACTCTGGATGCATGTGCAGGTGCCTGCGCCATGCGGTCATATCCGTTGCGAAATCTGCGATGCGGTTGATTACGGGCATGTCTGGCGCTCCGGCTTGTGTGGGCTTAGGGTTTCAGTTGAACGCAACAAGAGGCCCTGCGCAATGCCTGATGATACCCTAATCCACGATCCCGACGGTGGCATGCCGCGCTTGCTGGAAATCATGCGCCGTTTGCGTGAACCGCAAACCGGTTGCCCCTGGGATATCGAGCAGGATTTCAACAGTATTGCCCCCTACACGATCGAGGAAGCGTATGAAGTCGCCGACGCAATCGCCCGTAGCGATTGGCGCGAGCTTGAGGGTGAATTGGGCGATCTCTTGTTGCAGACGGTTTACCACACACAAATGGGGTCTGAGGCGGGCCATTTCACCTTTGAAAGCGTTGTGAAATCGATCAGCGATAAAATGGTCGCGCGCCATCCGCATGTATTCGGCGACGAATCGCGTGAAAAATCAGCTGAACAGCAGGTGGCCGATTGGGAAAAGATCAAAGCATCTGAACGCGCAGGCAAGGCGCAAGCGCGCACGCTGGACGGTGTCGCGATGGGCCTGCCTGCCCTGACCCGCGCTGTGAAGCTGCAGAAACGGGCTGCGCGTGTGGGGTTTGATTGGCCAGACACGTCCCATGTCCTTGATAAGATTGTTGAAGAGGCGGCCGAGTTGGTCGAGGCACGTGCAGAACTGACCCAGAAAGAGGTTGAAGAAGAATTTGGTGATTTGATGTTTGTAGTCGCGAACCTTGCGCGCCACCTTGATATCGATCCAGAGGCCGCGTTGCGGGCCACCAATGCCAAGTTCACGCGCCGTTTTGAAGGTGTCGAAGATGCGCTTCAGGCCAAAGGCAAACTGCCTGCTGACAGTGATCTGACTGAAATGGACGCGCTTTGGGATGATGTGAAGCGCGCAGAAAAGGGCTGTTGAGGGGGCTGTCTGCCCCCACCCTAACGGGCCCCCCGAAGGTATTTTTGAACAGAAGAAGTTGGTCTAGCTTGCGGCTTTTTCTTCTAAGGCCAGCCATTCTTCTTCAGCGTCTGACAGCATGTTTTGCCGCGCAACCAGTGCATCCATTGCTTTTTGGAATTTCACAGGATGCTGTGTGAAAAGCTCGGGATCAGCGAGCAGTTCTTCAAGCTTACCAATCTCAGCATTCAATTTGTCGATCACATTTGGCAGTTCTTCCAACCGGTGTCTTTCAGTGAAAGACACACCTGATTGGACTTCTTTCTTTTCGGATTTCTTTTGTTTTTTGGCCAGCGGCTTGCTGGCCTGTTTGGCTTCAAAGAAATCACCGCCGCGCTGCATGCGGTAGTCGGTCCAACCGCCCGCATAAACAACCGCTTGGCCGTTGCCTTCCATCGCGATTGTTGTGGTTGCCACACGGTCAAGAAAGTCACGGTCGTGGCTGACAAGCAGCACGGTGCCATCATATTCGCCCAAGATATCTTGCAGCAAATCAAGTGTTTCGATGTCGAGATCGTTTGTTGGTTCGTCCAATATCAACAGGTTGCTTTCGCGCGCCATCAGTCGCGCCAACAACAGTCGCGCTTTTTCGCCGCCCGAAAGTGACCGGACCGGCGCACGCGCCTGTGCTTCGTCGAATAGGAATTCTTTGAGGTAGCCGACGACATGTTTCGGCTGTCCCCGCACCATGACCTGATCAGATTTGCCTGACACGCCCAGCACCGGATCGCTGGCGAGGTTTTCCCAAAGCGTCATGTTTTGATCAAGTGCCGCCCGAGATTGGTCAAACACCGCAATATCGAGTTTTGTTCCGAGCTTGATCTCTCCTTCATCGGGTGAGACCTGCCCCAACAACATCTTGATCAGCGTGGTTTTTCCAACGCCATTCGGGCCGACAAAAGCGATTCTATCGCCGCGTTGTACGGTCAGATTAAAGTTTTTGACGATCTGCTTGCCGTCATAAGATTTAGTAAGATCAAAGGCTTCTACAACCTTTTTGCCGGAAACTGCACCGCCGTCAAAGGCCATCGCAGCCGTACCTTGACGCATGATCTGGTCAGAGCGTTCCGCCCGCAATTCTTGGAGTGCGCGCACGCGTCCTTGGTTGCGTTTGCGCCGCGCAGAAATACCCTCAACGGCCCAGCGTGCTTCAGCTTTGATTTTGCGGTTCAGTTTATGACGCTGCTGGTCTTCTTCTTCCCACAGCTTGTCGCGCCACGCCTCGAAGTTTTCAAAGCCTTCTTCGGCGCGCCGCACCTGACCACGGTCCACCCAAAGGGTCGCACGGGTTAGCGCGCGCAGAAATGCACGGTCGTGGCTAATCAGAATGAAAGCCGCACGCGTTTGTTTCAATTCCTGCTCAAGCCAAGCAATCGCTTCGATATCAAGGTGGTTTGTTGGCTCGTCCAGCAGCATCAATTCGGGCGCTTCGGCCATGAGTTTCGCAAGGGCCGCGCGCCGCCGTTCACCGCCAGATGCGGTTTTGACATCGCCATCGGGGTCAAATTTCAAACCTTCGGCGACCATGTCGACCTTGTAAGCCTCATCAGGATCCAAGCCAGAGGCTGCGTATTCGCCAAGGGTCGCGAACCCTTCCATCGTAGGGTCTTGTTCCATGTAGCCGACTTGCACGCCGGGGGCAGCTACGCGTGTGCCTTTGTCAGGCAGCAAAAGGCCGGCCATGACTTTCATCAAGGTTGATTTGCCTGATCCGTTGCGCCCGACCAAGGCGACACGGTCACCCGGTTGCACGACCAAAGAGAGGTCTTCGAAAACGGGGTCTCCACCAAAGGTGAGACCAATATCAGAGAGCTGGAGTAAAGGTGCTTTTGCCATACCCGCCTGCTATGACAGCCGCGTATCTTCTGCAAGAGCGCGCAGTGCTGCGGCGCGTGATGGGGGCACAGATGCGACCTCTAGGCACGTAAAAACATGCAGCGTGTTCATTTTATGGTCAATCACCGCGTGATCACTGACCCAACCACCCATCGCAAGATAGGTTCGCAGCAGCGGTGGCATCGGATCGGTGCCGTCTTGCGGCACGTCCACGAAGGGAATCACCTGATCCGTGAAGGGCAAAGGGCGCAGTGCTGCAGGTCCAAGGTGTTTTGCACGCAAACGTTTGAATACACGGCCATAGCGTGCAGGATCGGTTCCCGCGAAACTGGTGCAGCCAAAGAGCATCGCAACACCTTTGTCATCCACGGCCTTCGTCAATGCGCCCCATGCCACCCGCAAGACATCCGCGTCTAGAACATCGGGTACTATACAAAAACGGCCGATCTCAATTATGGGATCTTGTGTCGTCGAAATCTCTGATAAATCATAATATTGCGCGGCATAGCTTGTGTGAATATCTGCACCATTTTGCATATGATACAGCCTTGCCGTGGCCACGACTTGGCCCGCAACATTCGTCACCATCAAGTGCTCGCAAGCGGCATCAAAGGGATCGTTATCCACCCCCTGCGTTCCAAAAAAGCAACGGTGCCGCAACTGCTGACAAGCCTGCAAATCGCAGGCCGACTGGGCAAACCGCGCCGCATAACGGCCTTTGTGGAACAAAAATGTCATCAAGCCTCGTCTTGGCGAATGGGGTTATGCGACCTACGTTAGCAAGCAACGCAATGAAAGAAATGGGGAACTGATGGATAAGGTCGTCAAAACAGACGCCGAGTGGCGTGCGCAACTGTCCGATATGGCCTACAAGGTCACGCGCAAGCACGGCACCGAGCGTGCCGGAACCTACGAGGATTTCCCAAAGGAAGCAGGCACTTACATGTGTGTGTGCTGTGGGGCGCCAGTGTTTGAACAAAGCGCGAAATTCGAAAGCGGCACAGGTTGGCCATCGTTTTATCAGCCGGTTGATGCCGAAATGGTTGGTGAAACCACTGATCGCAGCTTTTTTATGAAGCGCACAGAGGTGCATTGTAACCGCTGCGAGGCTCATTTGGGCCACGTGTTTCCGGACGGGCCGCAACCAACAGGCTTGCGCTATTGCATCAATGGTGTCGCGCTGACGTTTGAGCCAGAAGAATAAGCCTTATTTATAGTGTGCGCGCCTGTCACCAAAGGTGCGCACACGCTTGCGCCACGTCCGGTAGCTGCCGGTTTTTAAGGTGTCACGCATCAACGTTTTGACCTGTTTTTCGCCCAAACCATATTCGCGTTCAATATCAGCAAAGCTCACGTGATCAGACAGCGCCATCTGAACGATGTCACTGACGTGGTCTGGCTGGAGGTCCAAAGGTTTTGTCATGTGACAAAGCTAGGCGGCAAAAGCCGCAAGGCAAGCCCTACTGCTGGCCCAAGAGTGTTCCTGCATCAAGCCGTCCAAATGACGCGAAAAGCTGACTAAGGATGGTCACATCGTTGATTCCGTCCTCGGTTACGCGACGGTTCAGCACAACAACCCGTCCGTCTTCCATGGTGTAACGGGTGATATTTCGCATCACGTCACCTGCATCAAAATCAACGGCAAGGATTTCGCGGTCGACCAGTTTCGGCGCGAAGGGGCCAAAATAGCGAAACTGGCTCGTGGCATAGTAAATTGTGTTATTTTCAAGCGCGCGCTCGGAAATCGGGGGGCCAAACAGGCCGATCACGTCTGCTTTGGAAGATGCACCGACCTGTAAGGTCGCGATTTCTTCGGCTGGCGGAATAAATCCATGGAAGCGATTCATCTGCGTGCAGCCTGTTACAGCCACCAAACCTAGCATAAGAGCCGTATTTCGCAGCTTGCCTGAACTGATACTCATGAACGCACCCTCTTGCCTTGGCCTTGATGGCCTTTTATCCCCATTACAGTACCACAGACCCCTGTTCAAGAATCGAAAGCTGCTTTGACACAACTGCCACAATCACAGATGCGTTTGTCCGACCTGACAACCGGTCGTCCGACGCCATTTTCGCTCATGCCGAATGCGCCAGAACGCAAGGCGATTGCGCAAGCGCTTGGCATTGCCGCGATCAAAAAACTGAAGCTGGATGGCACATTAACCCCGCAAGGCAGGTCCGACTGGACGTTGCAGGCTAAGTTGGGTGCGACGGTCGTACAGGACTGCGTCGTGACCCTGGATCCGGTAACCACCCGTATTGATGAGGTAATTACGCGTGCCTATATGGCCGAAATTCCCGAAATTGATGCAGCAGAGTTAGAAATGTCGCAAGATGATGCGATTGATGCGCTGCCTACAACGCTTGATCTGGCGCAGGTGATGATCGAAGCATTGTCGCTTGCCCTGCCCTCCTATCCGCGAAGCGCTGGTGCCGAACTTAGCAATGTTGCCGTCACAGCCCCTGGAATTACCCCCATGAGCGATGATGATGCAAAGCCCTTTGCAGGCTTGGGCGCATTGCGTGAAAGTCTTGAAAAGAAAAAGAAATAACCGCACCATACGGGGTGGGGAAAAAGGGTTGCACATGCACGGAATCGCAGTATGTTCGCGACCTCTTTTACATCGTGTCTCGACAGGGCTTCCACAATGGCGTAGGACCCCCGCAGACACAAGCAAATCTGGGCCTCGGCCCTTTAAAATATAGGGTTAGACATGGCCGTCCAGCAGAATAAAGTATCCAAATCCCGTCGTAATAATCGTCGCTCACATGACTCGCTGGTTGCAGCGAACCCAAATGAGTGTGACAACTGTGGCGAACTTAAGCGTCCGCACCACGTGTGCCCATCTTGCGGTCACTATGCGACACGCGAAGTGATTGCAGACAAGACCGAAGTCGATCTTGACGAAGACGCAGCATAAGCGACGTAAAGGCACTTAGCATGACAACTTCCCAGCAGGACATCGATCCGGTGCAGGGACATGCTGCAAACCAAGTGCTTTCCGTCGACGCCATGGGCGGAGATCAAGGGCCTGCAACTGTTGTTGCGGGCCTTTCAAAGTTTCTAAGCGATGAAACTAACGCACGCGCGATTCTTCACGGTCCCAAGGCCGAGCTGCAGGCGCTGATCGCCAAACACAACATTTCTGACCGTGTGACGGTGCATGATGCGACGGAAGTCGTAAAAATGACCGACAAGCCCAGCCATGTGCTGCGCCACGGCAAGAAAACCTCGATGTGGTCCGCGATTGAGGCTGTGCGCAATCACGAAGCCGCAGTCGCAATTAGTTGCGGCAACACAGGCGGCCTCATGGCGATGTCGATGCTGCGCCTGCGCAAGGCAGAGGGCGTGAACCGCCCTGCCATCGCTTGCCTGTGGCCATCGCGCAATCCTGCCGGGTTCAACGTGATGCTGGATGCCGGCGCGGATATTCGCGCGGATCAGGACGATCTGCTGACCTATGCGTTGATGGGCGCCTCTTACGCCCGCAACGGCCTAGATATCAAACGTCCACGGGTTGGCCTGCTGAATGTCGGCACCGAAGAACACAAAGGCCGCGCCGAACTCAAAGTCGCGCACGAGCTGATAGCAAATGCCGCAGTGCTTGGTGATTTTGAATATGTCGGCTTTGTCGAAGGTGGTGATTTGCCGTCTGACAAAGTGGACGTCATCGTCACTGATGGCTTTACAGGCAACGTCGCGCTGAAAACCGGCGAAGGCACGGCCACGTTAATTAGCGATCTTTTGCGCAAAGCACTTATGAAAAACCCTTGGTCCATCTTTGGCGCGCTTCTGGCACGTGGGTCTTTGCGCGGTTTGCGCAAACGGATTGATCCGCGCCGCGTCAATGGCGGTGTGTTCTTGGGACTGAACTATACGGTCATCAAAAGCCACGGATCGGCTGATGCGACAGGCGTTGCCGCCGCGTTGCATCTTGCTTACCGCCTCGCCCAAAGCGGTTTTTCCGATAAACTTGCCGCACGGGTTGCATCCGCCGCATCACTTGCTCAAGATGCACCAACGGAAAGTGAGACCGCAGGTCTCAAAACAAAAACAGGCAAGTAGAAATGATGCGTCGTGCAGTCGTAAAAGGGGTCGGTCACTACCTGCCCGAACGTGTCGTCCCAAACGCTGACTTCGAGAAAACACTCGCGACATCGGACGAATGGATCAAAGCCCGGTCAGGCATCGAACGGCGCCATTTTGCAGCCGAAGGGCAGACCACATCAGACCTTGCTACCGAAGCTGCCAAAGCAGCACTCAAAATGGCGAATATGGATCCCGACGACATTGACGCAATCATCGTCGCCACGTCCACCGCTGATCTGACATTCCCGTCTGTTGCAACAATGGTCCAGCACGCAATCGGCAACACATCGGGCTATGCCTTTGATGTACAAGCAGTTTGTGCTGGATTCGTTTATGCGATGTCGAATGCGAACGCTTTGATCGTCTCAGGTCAAGCGGACCGCGTTTTAGTGATCGGTGCCGAAACTTTCAGTCGCATCATGGATTGGACAGACCGGTCCACTTGCGTGCTCTTTGGTGATGGCGCAGGGGCTGTGATCCTCGAAGCCGTAGATGGTGCAGGCGACAACAGTGATCGCGGGATTTTATCGACTGACCTGAATTCTGACGGGCGCTACAAAGACCTGCTGTACGTGGATGGTGGCGTGTCCACCCAAAACACAGGCATGTTGCGCATGGAAGGCAAAGAGATCTTCCGCCATGCGGTCGAAAAGCTGGCCAAGACGGCTGATACCGCTTTGGGTAAAATCGGCCTTGGCGCAGATGATGTCGATTGGGTCGTCCCCCATCAGGCGAACATCCGCATCATCCAATCCACAGCCAAGAAACTGGGTGTCGGAATGGACCGTGTCATCGTGACAGTCCAAGACCACGGCAACACTTCCGCCGCATCGATTCCCCTTGCCCTGTCCGTCGGGGTCGCAAATGGCCAAATCAAACCGGGTGATCTGGTGGTTACAGAGGCAATTGGCGGCGGTTTGGCCTGGGGTTCGGTCGTGATCCGCTGGTAACGGGCGCAAAGCGGCCTTGAATACCGATTGCCAAGCCGTTGTTATTGACTCTGAATTTGCGCACGGACTATGATCCGCTGTAACGTGAAGGGTATTTTGATGGCTGATAAGACATTGACGCGGATGGACTTGGCAGATGCGGTGCATAGCCAGGTCGGTCTTTCGAGAAACGACAGCGCCGACTTAGTCGAAAGCGTACTGAGCCATGTCTCTGACAGTCTCGTGTCTGGTGAAACCGTCAAGATTTCATCCTTTGGGACGTTTTCAGTGCGTGAAAAAGCAGCGCGCGTCGGTCGCAATCCAAAAACTGGCGAAGAGGTGCCAATTCACCCCCGCCGTGTTCTGACGTTCCGTCCGTCGCATCTGATGAAAGACCGCGTCGCTGCGGGGAACAAACGCTAAGTTATGGCCAAAGCCAAAGACGCATTTCGTACAATTAGTGAAGTTGCCGAATGGTTGGACACACCCACCCATGTGCTGCGCTTTTGGGAAACTAAATTTAGTCAGATCAAGCCTGTCAAAGGGGCTGGTGGGCGGCGATACTATCGCCCTGCTGACATGGATTTATTAGGTGGTATCAAACAGTTACTGCATGAAGATGGTTTAACCATCAAAGGCACGCAAAAGCTGCTGCGCGAAAATGGCATTAAGCATGTGGCAGCCTTGGGGCTGTCAATGACGCAAGCGCCTGAGCCAGCAACTGCGCCGAAGGCGGCTGCGACGCCTCAGCCAGCGCCTACACCTGCTCCGGTTCAAGACGCGCTGCCATTAGAGACATCAGCACAGCCTGCGCCCAAGATTGACTTCCCTGCACTTCCGCAAGGCTTGCCAGACGTGCCTGCGCGCCTGATTGGCCGTGCCCCTGCTGATCCATCAGGCATACAAGCACGTGCCGCACAGATCGCGCCGTTGCTTGCACGATTGCAAACACTGCAGACCCGTGTGGCAGGCTAAAGCACATGCTTTTCAGGCTTGCCCCTGCATCCATTTCGGGTATGAACGCGCACAGTCGGGCTATGGCGCAGTCTGGTAGCGCGTCCGTCTGGGGGACGGAAGGTCGCAGGTTCGAGTCCTGCTAGCC
>CBDTVI010000020.1:0-19580 GCA_965364065.1 uncultured Yoonia sp.
TATCATAAAACAGCGTCCAAGCGATGCCGGCCATATAAAGTACGATTGGCACAGGCCCGATGCTGTTGGTGTGCGCCGCCCACGCAAGCAATGCGCCCCAGTTGAACGCAAGCCCCAAGAAAGCTTGTGGCCACCATGTGAAACGCTTGGCAAAGGGGTAGATCGCGACAGGCAGTAGCGCCACGATACCCAGTACAATCGCGGTTGGATAGAATGTGACAAGGATGCCAAACGCCAGCAATGCTTGCACGACCATCCAAAGCGCGGCACCTTTGACCGTGACTTGCCCCGACGGAATAGGCCGCGACCGCGTGCGTGCAACGGACCCATCAATATCGCGATCACTGATGTCGTTCCATGTACAGCCCGCGCCACGCATCAAGAACGCACCAATGCCGCATCCCACAATGGTCCACAGATCATGCCGGCTGTAGCTATCGGTCGCGAGTATCGCCAGCGACAGACCCCAAAGGCAGGGCAAGAACAGCAACCATGTCCCAATCGGTCTGTCTGCGCGGCTAAGCCGAAGATAGGGTCGCGTTAAGGCTGGCGCAAAGCGGTCGACCCAATTGTCTTTGACAGCGTCGGCGACGGCCCCGTTCGGCTCTGGCATCTGGGCGTTCTGGGTCATATGATCCCGCTTATGGCTTCCAAGGTTCGTCTTTATGTAGATCACCCCCTAGGGCAAGGGCAATCGGTTCCGCTGTCGCGCGAACAGGCGCATTACCTATTTGGGGTGATGCGGCTGGCTGAAGGCACTGTTTTATCGCTGATCAACGGCGCCGATGGGGAATGGGATGCGACGGTCGAAAAGGCTGGCAAGAAGGGTGGCATTTTGCTGTGTCAGACGCAGACGCGCGCGCTGCAACCGCCACCTGATCTTTGGTTGCTGTTTGCGCCGATCCGCAAAGAACGCACTGCCTTTATTGTTGAAAAGGCTGTAGAAATGGGTGCCGCGCGTATCTGTCCTGTGCAGACTGACTATACCCAAAGTGCCAACCGCATCCGCCAAGACAAGCTGCAAGCCCACGCCGTTGAGGCGGCAGAACAATGCGGCGGTACTTTTGTTCCGCCAGTTGATGATTTGACCAAACTGGATCGGTTTTTGGCCGATTGGCCTGCGGATCGTCAATTGATGTTTTGTGACGAAGTTTTGATCGGCGATCCGGTTGGCTTACCTGATATCAGCGGCCCTTGGGCCATTTTGATCGGACCCGAAGGCGGGTTTTCCCCGACTGAACGTGACCGCCTACGCAAACTACCTTTTGCCCATCCAGTCAGCCTAGGTCCGCGCATCTTGCGCGCGGATACCGCGGCGGTTGCAGCTTTGACGATCTGGCAGCAAGCCTTGGGTGATTGGACAACAAATGACTGATTTCTTCCGCCCCGAAGTGCGTGCTTTTTTCTGGCGTTGGCGAGAGGTTCTTTTGGCAGGCGTTGTCTTTGCGCTGGGTCTGTGGTGGGCGATGACGGGTGTCGGCATCAATAAATGGCTTGGCTACATTTTTTGTGTGATCGGCATCGGTTGGGGGATCGCAGGTGTGCAGCGTGCGCGCTTTGCCCAAGATGGCGGCGGCCCCGGCGTCGTCCAAATCCGCGAACGTCGCTTAGCGTATTTCGGCCCGCTTGATGGCGGTGTGATGGATGTGGGCGATCTGTCCAAGCTTGAGCTTGATCCAAGCAGCCATCCGGAACCGAGTTGGGTTTTAACCGGTATCGATGGCCAACGCCTGACCATTCCTATCAACGCGGCTGGTGCTGAAGACCTGTTTGATGTTTTCGCAGGATTGCCAGAGATTAAGACAAACACCGTGCTGGACGTGCTATCACGCATTCCTGATGCGCGGGTAACCGTCTGGAGCCGTGTTAAGCCGCTCTTGCATTGACAGCAGGTGTCGGGCAATGCACCGATAACACCTGATCAACTTTCGAAAGGCTTGCGCCCATGTCTATTCCTCAATCTGGCGGCGGCCCCATTGAACACCACGACCAACTGGCCGAGGAGTTGGCGAAAGGCTGTAAGCCCAAAGAAGACTGGCGCATTGGCACCGAGCACGAGAAATTCGGCTATTGCCAGGATACGCTCAAGCCCTTGCCATATGATGGTGAACGCTCGATCAAGGCGGTGCTTGAAGGGCTTGAAAAGCGCTTTGGTTGGGACCGTGTCGAGGAAGAAGGCAACATTATTGGCCTGACCAAAGACGGCGCAAACGTCAGCTTGGAACCCGGCGGCGCGCTTGAGCTGTCAGGTGCTCCGCTCGAAACGATCCACCAGACCTGTGACGAAGTGAACGTCCACTTGGCCGAAGTGAAATCAGTCTCGGACGAGATTGGTGTGAAATTTATTGGCTTGGGTGCTGCCCCTGAGTGGTCGCACGAAGAAATGCCGTTGATGCCCAAAGGGCGTTACAAACTGATGAACAACTACATGGAAAAAGTCGGCACCATGGGCACATCCATGATGCGCCGGACGTGTACCGTGCAGGTCAATCTGGATTTCGGATCAGAAGCCGACATGGTCCAAAAGATGCGTGTCGCGATTGCGTTGCAGCCTGTGGCGGTCGCCTTGTTCGCCAATTCGCCGTTCTTTGAGGGCAAGTTGAACGGCCACAAATCATGGCGCTCGCGCATTTGGCGCGATCTGGATGCGGACCGGACGGGTATGGTTCCATTTGTGTTCGAAGAGGGCTTTGGATTCGAAGCTTGGGTGCAATGGGTCCTCGATGTGCCGATGTATTTTGTGTACCGCGATGGCAAATATATCGACGCGCTGGGCATGTCGTTTCGTGATTTCCTTAAGGGTGAATTGCCTGCATTGCCCGGTGAAAAGCCGTTGCTGTCTGATTGGGCCGATCACCTGACAACCGTTTTCCCAGAGGCCCGCGTGAAACAATTCATCGAAATGCGCGGCGCTGACGGTGGCCCGTGGCGCCGCCTTTGTGCGCTGCCCGCGTTCTGGGTTGGTTTGATGTATGATCAAACATCGTTGGATGCCGCATGGGACCTTTGCAAACATTGGACGGCTGAACAGCGCGAGGCCTTGCGCGTCGCCGCATCGGTAGATGGTTTGCAGGCCAAGGTTGACGGTATTGATATGTACGCGCTTGCCCGCGAAGTCGTCGCGATTTCCGAAGCAGGTCTGAAAGCCCGTGCCATGCCCGGTGCCGGTGGTTTGGTGCCTGACGAGACGCATTTCCTGAACGCGCTCAAAGAAACGCTGGAAAGTGGCGAAACACCTGCGGACGAATTGCTCCGCAAGTATCACGGCGAATGGGGTGGTGATCTGAAGCGGGTGTACGCTGAATACAGCTACTAGGCTTTTGCTTTGCCGCCGATTTTGGTCTCGGTGCCTTTGCGCAAGCGCTGAATATTGCCCCAGTGACGTGCGTGAATCAGTAGGCCAAGAATAACTGCGAGCAGGAAGAATTCGCCATATCCGGTAAACGCCATTACGACGGGGACCCAACCTGCGGCCAACAAGGCTGCCAGTGACGAATAGCGGGTGATCGCCGCAACCACGAGCCAGATCAGGCAGGCGGCAGCTCCCATTGGCCATGCTAGTGCCCAGAGAATTCCCAGATAAGTCGCCACGCCTTTGCCGCCCTTAAAGCGCAACCAGACCGGAAAGCAGTGGCCCAGGAATGCCATCAATGCACCGATCTGGACTGCATTCTCTGCACCCAGAGCGCGCGCCAGCAGAACGACGATTGCGCCCTTGGCCGCATCAAAAACCAAGGTCAATGCGGCGGCCTTTTTGTTGCCAGTACGTAAGACATTAGTGGCGCCAATGTTGCCTGATCCAATATCGCGCAAATTTCCAAGGTTCATCGCGCGCGCCACGATCACGCCGCTTGGGATTGATCCAAACAGATACCCGATGACGCCCCAAAGGATTAGCGTCCCGTATGCGATTTCAGCTGTTGGCATTATGATTTCTCCCAAACGCGGCTTCCGTCGACCCATGTCCCAAGGACGCGGCCTTGCATGATTGCGCCGTCAAACGGTGTATTCTTTGATTTTGACAAAAGTGTGCTGCGATCCAATTGGAACGGCGCATGCGGGTCAAATAAAATTAGGTCCGCGGGCGCATCAACCGCCAGTCGGCCTGCCGCAAGTCCCAGAAGGTTAGCAGGGTTAAGCGCCAATGCGCGGAAAAGCCGGGGCAGATCGATCATTTCTGCATGAAAAAGGCGCAAGGCTGCAGGCAACAAAGTCTCAAGTCCGACAGCACCGCTGGCGGCTTCCTCGTAAGGCAGGCGCTTGCTTTCTTCGTCTTGCGGCGTGTGCATTGAGCAGATGATGTCGATCAGCCCTTCAGCCACCGCTTGCACGACTGCAATGCGGTCGTCTTCGCTGCGCAAGGGTGGTTTGAGCTTAAAAAATGTCCGGTAGTCAGCCACGTCGAGTTCGTTCAGCGTCAAGTGATGCACACCGACGCCAGCGGTGATCTTTACCCCGTTGCGCTTGGCCCGTTCCAGCGCAGGAAGCGCGCGGGCCGTAGTGATCTGGTCGACATGATACCGTGCGCCAGTCATTTCTAATAAGCTGATATCGCGATCAAGCCCCATGCGTTCGGCCATCGGACTGACACCTGGCAGGCCGCGCAAAGACGCGAATTTGCCAGAGGTCACTGCGGCCCCGTCCGACAAGACGGGTTCTTGGATATGACCGATGACCAGCGCATCCAAGGACCGCGCATAAGTAAGCGCGCGGCTATAAACCTTTGTGTTGGTCACAACGCGGTCGCAGTCCGTAAATGCGACGGCACCTGCGTCTTGCAACAAACCAATTTCGGTCATTTCACCGCCCATGCGCCCTTTGGTCAGGGCCGCCATTGGCAGGACATGGACGGGAGCATCCAATTGCGCACGGCGTCCAACGAATTCCAGCGTTTCCGGGGTATCAATCGCGGGCAGGGTGTCAGGGCGGGTCACAATGGTGGTCACACCGCCCGCAGCGGCCGCACGTCCGGCAGAGCGGAACGATTCCTTGTGCCGCTCACCGGGCTCAGAAACCTTGACGCCGATGTCGATAATACCAGGGGCGAGGCAATGGCCGCCGCAGTCAACGACGTGTGCATCCTTGGGGGGCTTTGCGTCTGCCTCTAAAACCTGCTGGATGATCCCGTCTTTGACAAGCAGTGCGCCCAACCCGTCGGTCAGTGCCACAGGGTCAATCAGCCGTGCGTTTGTAAAGAATGTAGCGGTCATGGTGCGGTATCCTGCGCGCAAAGTATCTGGTGTTGTTTGTTCATCCGCCCACCCAAATCAGCAAGCCGACAAATGCAAACATGGCGATCAGGGCGTACGTCGCGATCATGCCGCCGACCCGCGCATCTGATTTCGGGGGTTTGCCAGCAGGTTTGTCTAGCGTTCCAGCTGCCGCTTCTGACACGAGCGGCTCAAACTGCATGCTCGCGCCCTCTTCGGTGTAGGTGCCGATCCATTTCAGCGGGGCAGTGGGGGTGATCGTTGTCTCAATACCGCCAAAAGCAGATGAAAGCACGATCAAAACCTGCCCCGTCATGCCGTTCAGCCGCGACGCGTGTGGGGCGACATCCGCTTTGGAGACGCCCAAACCATCGGTTAGATAGCCTGCAAGGCCGACTCCTTCGAGGTTACTCAGCGGGAAAAGTTCAATGAAATCGCTATCAAGGTTTGTGACGCCCAATGCCCGCGTTATGGGGGCGGGCGCATCACCGTCTTGCGCGGCTTCGGTGAAGGCGGCGATCTGGTTTGCGGCCAGATTGACCATAAAAATACGGATCACACCGTGCTCGGTGGCGTTGATGTGGAAAGATTCGCTCAAACCAGCACCTCTTTTTTCAAACGATCAGCGCGCATGTTTTGTGCCAGTAAATCCATCGCAGCCATGCGGACGGCCACGCCCATTTCGACCTGTTCTTGAATGACGGACCTGTTGATGTCGTCGGCCAATGTACCGTCAATTTCAACGCCACGGTTCATCGGGCCGGGGTGCATGATAATGGCGTCTGGTTTTGCGTGTGCCAGCTTGGCGGCATCAAGGCCATAACGATGATAATACTCGCGTTCGGAGGGGATAAATCCGCCATCCATCCGTTCTTTCTGGAGGCGCAGCATCATAACGACATCAACATCTTTCAGGCCTTCTTCCATGCTTTCAAACACCTCAACCCCGAATTCGGCCATGCCAGAGGGCATCAAAGTTGGCGGGGCAATCAAACGGATGCGGTTTTCCATTTTACCCAGCAGCATGATGTTCGACCGTGCCACACGGCTGTGCGCAATATCGCCGCAAATCGCGATGGATAGGCGGTGCAAACGCCCCTTGGCGCGGCGGATGGTGAGCGCGTCCAGCAGCGCTTGGGTCGGATGTTCATGCTTGCCGTCACCAGCATTGAGCACTGCGCAGTTAACCTTTTGCGCTAGCAGATCAACGGCACCTGAATGCGGGTGCCGTACAACCAGCAAGTCAGGACGCATCGCGTTCAGTGTCAGGGCGGTATCAATCAGGGTTTCACCCTTTTTGATCGACGACGCCTGCATGCCCATGTTCATCACATCCGCACCCAGGCGTTTGCCGGCCAGTTCAAAACTGGCCTGCGTGCGGGTCGAGTTTTCAAAGAACATGTTGATCTGTGTTAGCCCAGCCAACACATCACGGTGCGCAATCCCGCGCCGGTTATGGTCGGCATAGCTGTCAGCTAAATCCAAAAGCGTGGTGATTTCGGTTGGGTGCAGCGGTTCAATGCCCAAAAGATGCTTGGCGCGGAATGTCATTAGGCCCTCATGCTTGCAGTTCGCGCCCTTATAGGGGGCCGTGCGGTCTGCTTCAATGCTGCAAGCACTGCACATCCGCTACGATCCATCATAACGTAACTGCGATGGATTCGGTGAACACATATTGGAACGACCGTGCCTTGCTGGAATGGCAGGTAGAGTTGGGGGCGACGGACGCGATTTTGGACGCGCCTGTTGACCGATATGCCTTGGAAACCGCAAAGCCTGCACCAAAAGTTGCCTCAGTGCCTGCCGCGCAACCCGGTGATACAAAAAAACGCGCGCCGACGCCGCCTTTGCCGAAAGCGCCAGAAGTGGATGCTGTTGGATTGGCACGCACCGCTGCTGCTGCCGCGAGCAATCTTCCTGCCCTTTCGGCCGCTATGGAAGCGTTCGAGCATTGCGAGTTGAAGCGCGGTGCGCGCAGTTTTGTCTTTGGCGACGGCAATCCAGCTGCTCGCGTGATGATCATAAGCGACGCGCCAAGCCGCGAAGAAGATCGGGCAGGGCGGCCTTTTGTGGGCCGGGTAGGGCAATTGCTGGACCGGATGTTTGACGCGATCCAGATGGGCCGCGCGCATGAGGACGCGGCACGCAGTCTTTACGTCACCACAGCTTTGCCGTGGCGTCCGCCATCTAACCGCGCCCCGGATGCATCCGAGATTGCAACGATGCTTCCGTTTCTGGAACGCCACGTTGCTTTGGTTGATCCCGACGTTTTGATATTGATGGGCAACACGCCGTGCCAAGCATTGATGGGCCGCAATGGCATTTCACGCCTGCGCGGTACCTGGGGCGAGGTGTTGGGCAAACCCTGCCTGCCAATGCTTCACCCCGAACATTTACTGCGCAACCCGATTGCCAAGCGCGAAGCTTGGGCTGATTTACTTGAACTGAATGCGCATTTGCGCGGCTTACAAGGATGAATGAATGAAACGACTGGCGATCATTGCTGCACTTTGCGCAGGGCCTGCTTTGGCAGATCCCCTTGATCTGATTGATTATGCGGGGCTGTTTGCGGACAATCCCGATAAGGTTCAGGTCGTGTCCGCCGCCCGCCAGGTACTGCAGTTGGACAACATTACCATCCTGCACGACAGCAATGAAGAACAGCAGTACACGGGCCTTGATGAAAGCGGCGAAGGGGCAGTGGGATGTTTTGTCACTATCCTCGCGACCATCGAAAGCGCGCTGCAGGCTTGCGAGGTCAGCCTGCCAGACGAACAAGCTGCCATTCAAGCCACGTATTTGAATGAGGCGCTGTCGTTCTATGCCGAAAACGCAGTGCCCGCGGCGTCCCGCGAAACTGTCCAAGAACGCTTTGATGCGTTGGTTGCCTCGCAAATCGAAGGCGCGCGTCCGTACTGTTCGAACCTAAATGTCGTCACCAACTTGGCCGACCAGATATTCACCGCAGATAGCCGCGCGGAAATTGAGGGCATGATGTCGTTGCCGCGTCTGCCCGTCTCGAACCCGTGTTTGTGATGGTGATATGAGCACAATTGACGAGAATAAGAATTTTGTCCCTGTCCGGATTGCTGTGTTGACCGTTAGCGACACGCGGCAACTGGCAGATGATAAGTCTGGCCAAACGCTCGTGGACCGGATTGAAAAGGCGGGTCATAGCGTGGCTGCCCGTAAGATCATCACCGATGAACGCGACCAGATCGCGGATCAATTGCGGGCATGGTGTGCGGATGATGCTATCGACGTTGTGATCTCGACGGGTGGCACAGGGCTCACGGGCCGCGATGTCACGGTCGAAGCGCACCGCGATGTCTACGAGAAAGAAATCGACGCTTTTGGCACGATCTTCACCATCGTCAGTATGAAAAAAATTGGCACGAGCGCTGTGCAAAGCCGCGCGACTGCAGGTGTGGCGCAAGGCACATATCTGTTTGCGCTGCCCGGATCACCTGGTGCCTGCAAAGACGCATGGGACGAAATTCTTGAACGCCAGTTGGATTACCGCCACCGCCCCTGCAATTTTGTTGAAATTATGCCGCGTTTGGACGAACATCTGCGCCGGAAATAACGAGATCGTGCGTTTAACTGGAAAGCACGGGCTTTGCGCCTAATTTATGATGCACTGACCAAGGATTATTTTGAATGCGGTTTCTACGTCGTAGCCTGACAGGTGTGTTTTTATTGGCGGTCACGCTGGCGCTGCTTGCGTGGGCCGGGGAAATGGTGCGCGGTGCTGTGTCTGCGCGAATGAACGAAGAACCGCGCAGTTTCCCGCAGCGCGAACGTATTTTGGCGGTCAACGTGATCACCCTTGATCCCGTGACAATCACCCCTGAACTGACGGTGTTCGGCGAATTGCGCAGCCAGCGCACGCTTGATCTGCGCAGTGCAATTGGCGGCACCGTGCTAGAGGCAAGTGACGCGCTTGTCGAAGGGGGTACAGTGACCACAGGCCAGCTTTTGCTGCGCATTGATCCTGTCGATGCAGAGGCAGCACTTGCTAGCATCCGCGCAGACTTGCAGGACGCACAAGCGGAATTGCGCGATGCAGATCGGGCGTTGATTTTGGCGCAAGATGAATTGACGGCTGCGCGCGCGCAGGCTGGACTGCGTGATCGGGCATTGGCCCGTGCTGTGGATCTTGAAGCACGCGGCGTTGGTACGGCTGCAGCGGTAGAAACGGCAGAGCTCGCGGCATCTGCGTCTCAAGCCGCCGTTTTGACCCGCAGGCAGGGATTGGCATCTGCGCAGGCGCGCATTGATCAGGCCACAACGCGGCTGGCGCGTGCGCAAATCACCGTGTCCCAAGCGGAACGGGCGGTTGCAGATACGCAGGTTTACGCCGCATTTAATGGCACTTTGGCAGACGTCACGATCAGCCCAGGTGGGCGTGTCACCGCCAATGAACGCTTTGCGCAATTGGTCGATCCGTCGCAACTAGAGGTGTCTTTTCGCGTCTCGACCTCGCAATATGCGCGGCTTTTAGACGGTGACGGTCAATTGTTGAAAGCACCTGTCGATGTGACGCTTGACGTGTCTGGTGTGAACCTACGCGCTGCGGGTCAAATTACCCGCGAAGGTGCCACTGTTGGTGCTGGCCAAACGGGGCGGCTTTTGTTTGCGCGTATTGATACAGCCCCCGGTTTCCGGCCCGGTGATTTTGTGACGGTGCTTATCGCTGAACCCGCACTTGCGGATGTGGTTCTTGTGCCTGCGCGGGCAGTTGCTGCTGACCAGACGGTTTTAATCGTTGGCGACGAAGATCGACTGCGTAGTGCAGATGTGCAGCTTCTGCGTCGGCAAGGCGACGACGTGATTATCGCAGTTGGCGAAAACGCAGGCGCTACGATTGTTGCTGAACGCTCTCCGCTTTTGGGTGCGGGGATTAAGGTTCGTCCGATCAAACCGGGTGTCGTTGATGCAGACCCAGAGCCAGAGATGATTGCACTGGACGCTGAACGCCGCGCCAAACTTATTGCGTTTGTCAGCGAAGGCCGCATGCCAGACGATGCAAAAGCGCGGATCATCGGAGAGCTAGAAGCGGACGAGGTATCATCCCAAACCGTCACCCGCCTTGAAGCGCGGATGGGCAGCTAATGGTCACCGGCGGTGAAAAACTGAACACAAACGCCGGCGGTATCCTGTCGTATTTCACGCGTCACAAGACCGCTGCGAACTTGATGTTGGTGCTGATGCTGACGGCAGGGCTGTTTGCCTTTCCGAACATGCGCGCGCAGTTCTTTCCTGATGTGGTTGTTGACGACCTAAGGGTTTCCGTCGCGTGGCAGGGTGCGGGCGCCGAAGACGTGGACGCGGCCATTGTGCAGGTCTTGGGGCCTGTGTTGCTCGCAGTAGAAGGGGTGACATCATCATCCTCGACTTCGCGCGAAGGCAGTGCATCGATCAGGATTGAATTCGATCCTGGCTATGACATCGACCGCGCCGCCGAGGATGTGCAGTTGGCCGTCGATAGTGCCAGCAACCTGCCTGTCGATGCGGAAGATCCCAATGTCAGGCGCGGGGGCTGGTCCGACCGCGTCACCGATGTGGTCATTACTGGTCCGGTCGGCGTGGATCAATTGGGGCGTTTCGCCGATGAGTTTTCAACGCGCCTGTTCGCCCAAGGTGTCACGCAGGTCATCGTTCAAGGTGTCGCCGCGCCCTCTACGGTAGTCGAAGTGCCTTCGCTGTCGTTGATCCAGTACGATATCGGCCTGTCCGATATCGCAGCACGTATCGCAGAAGAGGCTGAGGCAGATCCAGTAGGTGACGTGTCCGGCAATGCGCGGGTGCGCACGGGCGTCGCCAAACGCTCTGCCGAGGAGATTGGCGCGATTGTTCTGCGCTCGAACCCGGATGGGTCAAAGCTGACGATCGACGATGTAGCGACGGTGACCGTCGAAGGTACAGACCGCAATCGCGCGTATTTCGTAGGGGAAAACCCCGCGATCAAAGTCCGTGTGCTGCGGTCGTCGCAGGGTGATGCCATCGGCATGCAGGAAACCGTCGAACAAGTTGCCCAAGAACTGACGGCATCTTTGCCCCAAGGTGTCTCGATTGAGTTGACCAATGGGCGCGCAGAGCTGATTTCAGGTCGCCTGAACATTCTGCTGGATAACGCGCTGACGGGTCTCATGCTTGTCGTCGGTTTGCTGTTTTTGTTTTTAAATGCGCGGACGGCGTTCTGGGTCGCATTTGGTATTCCTGTCGCGATGTTGGCGGCGATTGCGTTGATGTATATCGTCGGTATCACGATCAATATGATCTCGCTGTTTGCGCTGATTATCACACTTGGGATTGTGGTGGATGATGCGATTGTCGTGGGCGAACACGCAGATTACCGCGTCAGGCACTTGGGCGAAGACCCGATGGTTGCGGCAGAACGCGCTGCCAAGCGCATGTTCAGCCCTGTGTTTTCGGCGACACTGACCACGATTATCGCTTTCTTTGGGTTGGTGATTATCGGTGGCCGCTTTGGTGATCTGATTTCGGATATTCCGTTCACGGTGATTGTTGTGCTTACCGCGAGTTTGGTTGAATGCTTCTTAATCCTGCCCAACCACCTTGCGCATTCGATGGCCCATTCGGCCAAGGAACATTGGTACGACTGGCCGTCGCGCACGGTGAACCGTGGCTTTGATTGGTTCCGCGAAACGTTGTTCCGCCCTTTCATGGGACTGGTGATCAAAGCCCGATATCCAGTTGTGGCGATGGCGTTGGTGCTGCTCGCCAGCCAGATCACGTTGTTCATTCGTGGTGACGTCAACTGGCGTTTCTTCAACGCACCCGAGCAAAGCCAAGTCACCGGTAACTTCGCGATGCTGCCGGGGGCAACACGGCAAGACACGCTGGAAATGATGCGTGAAATGCAACGCGCAACCGATGCGTTGGGCGCAGAATATGAGGCCGAACATGGGGCCAATCCGCTCCAGTTTGTTGTGGCTGAAGTAGGCGGAAATTCGGGCCGCGCGATTGCGGGATCAGATACCAAAGATGCCGACCAGTTGGGGTCGATCACGATTGAATTGATCGACGGCGACAGTCGCCCGTATACCAGTTTTGCATTCGTCAGCGCGCTACAAGAGAGCATTGCGCAGCACCCGATGGCCGAAACTGTCAGCTTTCGTAGTTGGGGATCGGGGCCGGGTGGTGACAGTCTGGATATCCAGATGTTTGGCGCAGACAGTGACACGTTGAAAGCCGCCGCCGAGGCGCTCAAAACCGAGCTAGGGCAATTTGCCGAAGTTTCGGGACTAGAGGATACGCTGGCCTACGACAAAGAAGAGCTGGTCCTAGAGTTGACGCCACAAGGTGACGCGCTGGGCTTAAGCATTGACGGGCTTGGGCGAATTTTGCGCAACCGTTTAGGCGGGATCGAAGCGGCAAGTTTTCCTGACGGCGCGCGCTCTGGCACCATAAGGGTGGAATTGCCGGACAGTGAACTGTCCGCTGATTTCTTGGACCGCACACAAATCCGCACGCCAGATGGGATTTATGTTCCGCTTGCAGATGTTGTCACTGTCCAAAGCCGCACAGGTTTTTCGACAGTGCGGCGTGAGAATGGCATTCAACTAATCTCGGTTATTGGCGATCTGGACGATGATGATGCCGCCCGTGCAACCGAGATCCAACAGATTATCAACGACGATATTCTGCCGCGCATCGAGAGTAACTTTGCAATTGAAACCATGCTGTCTGGACAAAGCGAGCAAGAACAGCGGTTTTTGAATGACGCGCGCACGGGGCTGATCCTTGTGCTGCTGGGTATCTACCTGACCCTTGCGTGGATTTTCAGTAGCTGGACGCGGCCTGTTGTGGTGATGTCGATCATCCCGTTTGCCTTAGTCGGCACGATTTACGGACATTACGTCTGGGGCATCCCGATGAGTATGTTCACTGTTGTGGGCCTCATCGGCATGGTCGGTATTATCATCAACGATAGTATCGTTTTGGTGACGACGGTGGATGAATACGCGCAAGATCGCGGGCTGGTGCCTGCTATTATTGATGGCACTGTGGACCGTTTGCGGCCCGTTTTGCTGACTACGCTAACAACCGTTTTGGGCCTAATGCCGCTGCTCTATGAGGGTTCTAACCAAGCAGAGTTTCTCAAGCCGACCGTCGTTACGCTTGTCTTTGGTCTGGCGTTTGGGATGGTTCTGGTGTTGTTGGTGGTCCCTTCTGTCATGGCGATGCAAGCGGACGTGTACCGTCAGGTGCAGTCGGCGAAACGGGCATTGCGTGGTCGGCGACTGGCGATGTTTGTTCCAGCTGGCTTGGGTGCGCTGGGCGCGTTTGTGTTGTTTGGCGTAACACTGGCGCCGTTACTGGTAACCGGCAGCCCTTGGCCTGCGGCTGCCACGGCTTTGCCGATGTTGCAGGGCGGGTTTGGTGCCGCTCTTGCGGTTTTCATCTTTGGTTTGATGGTATTGCTTTTGACGATCTATGTGGTCGTCGCCCTTTCGCAAGGTCTGCGTCGCGCGCGCAGTTAGCCTGCGATGCAGCCGCGAATATCAATTGCTTGATCTGTTCCAAGCACGGTGATCCGCACGCCGGACCGATCCATCGCAAACGGCTGCCCGCTGGGATGCACCAAATCAACGGTGGATTGCAGAGTGTCGCCGATTCGCACCGATGTCGCCTCTGACACCCAAACGCGCGGGTCGCTTGTCTCAATCACCACATGCTCTGACGTGCCGGTGCTGGCGACATCGATCGAGGTCGTCATGCGCAATCCGTCCGCTATCGGGTCAATATTGCAGGTGACGGCACCGACATTTGCAGCGCTTTGCGCTGTTGGGCGGTTAGCCATCGCAGTTTTGATTGCCGCATCAGACGCACCAATCGCAGGCAATAGCGCGTCGAAAGTCAGCGTGACGGGTATGCAAATCTCTTCGCAGACGCCAATCGTCATCTCGCCTTGGATAGCGACATCTTGCCCATCATCTCCAACATCGACCATCAACGGCACAACAACGCTGTCATAGTATCCAATGGACCGCGTGCCGTTTTTGCCGAAAACTTGAGGGGTTGGCCAATGGGGCGTGATGCTTTGGATGGAATCGCTGCTGGAAAACTGGAACTGCGGCGGGATACCCGCGTCACCCGGTGCGCGCCAATACGTCACCCAGCCAGGTGCGAGGGTGATCCTGACGGCTGCCATATGCGTGCCGTCATTGTTGCGCCAACCGCTCAACACATCGACCTGAGCGAGGTCGTCAAAGGACTGACCAACGGCAAAGCTTGGTAGGGCCGCGAGGGCAAAAAGGATAAGCGGGTTCTGGCGCATGGTCCCTTCATTATGCAAAGCGGCTGCAATGGGAAGTCACGTTTACGCCAGACACTGCAATCTTGGTGCTTGCGTCGGGGCGTTAGGTTTTACATCTTACACCGATGAAAGCTACAGATTCCAATTTGGCCGGAAAACTTTTGATTGCGATGCCCGACATGTCGGACCCGCGGTTTGCGGACACCGTGATTTACATGTGTTCGCACACGGACGAGGGCGGCATGGGCCTGATTATCAACAAACCGCAGCCTAAAGTCGCCTTTGCGCAGCTGCTCGAACAGTTGGATATCCCCAAGGTGCAGGGCGCGCGCGACGCGCAGGTCCATTTTGGTGGCCCGGTCGAACGCCTGCGGGGGTTTGTGCTGCACAGCAATGACTATATGGCGACCACCGGAACGCTCGAAGTGGATGACACTTTTCGCATGACCGCGACGCTTGAGGTGCTTGAGGATATCGCCAAAGGGACAGGCCCATCTGTGTCAATGTTGGCGCTGGGTTATTCCGGTTGGGGACCGGGGCAGTTGGAGTACGAGATTGGCCAGAACGGTTGGCTAACCTGCCCTGCATCGGAAGAAGTGATCTTTGGCACGGAAAACTGCGACAAATGGACGGCGGCTTTGAACCTCATGGGGATCAATCCACTGCTGTTATCTGCGACCGCAGGCCACGCCTAGCTTTCGGGTGCCATGAGGGTCTGCAAGATCGCAATTGCGTTGTCACTGGACCAATCGGCCTCACCCTGCATGCGGCCAATCTCTTGGCCTGCGGGGTCAATGATCAGCGTTGCAGGTAATCCCAAAACACCCAAATTACGCGCCAATGTCTGCCGCGGGTCGGTATGCAGCGGCAGGTTGTCGACTTCGATTTCATCCAAGAAGCGCTGCATGGCAGGCAATGGATTGCGGCCTGTGGCGATCGTCACGACCTCAAAATCATCGCCGCCCATCGTGTCTTGGAGTGCAGACAGATGCGGCATTTCCTTGCGGCAAGGCGCGCACCACGTGGCCCAGAAATTCAGCACAATGTACTTACCTTCGAAGTCGGCAAGCGTCATTTCCTGCCCGTCTTCGCTGATGAATGCCACATCTGTGGTTTCCATTGGGGCGCTGTGAAAGTTCAATTTGCGCATATCGCCTTCGCGCATCGCACTTGCTGCGGCCACATCAGCGTGACTGATATTTGCAAGACCAAGAAGGGCCGTATAAAGCAGGGCTGACATTAACTTGCGCATAGGCGATTTCCTTCATGACTAAATCTGCAAACACCATGTGGGGCGGGCGTTTTGCCGCCGGACCAGACGCGATCATGGAGGCAATCAACGCCTCAATCGGGTATGACCGACGCCTTGCACCACAAGACATTGCAGGTTCACGTGCCCACGCCGCCATGTTGGCCGCCTGTGGCATCATTACAGATAGCGATGCTGCCGCCATTCGGGAAGGCCTGCTCACCGTATTGTCAGAGATTGAAACCGGGGATTTTCCGTTCTCGACTGCGCTTGAAGATATTCACATGAACGTCGAAGCGCGGTTGCGTGATTTGATCGGCGAACCAGCAGGCCGTTTACACACCGCACGGTCGCGCAATGACCAAGTCGCCGTCGATTTCCGCCTTTGGGTGCGTGATCAATGCGATCAAGCCGATGCTGCGTTGGCTGCGTTGCAGTTGGCTCTTCTGGGACAGGCAGAGGCAGGCGCTGATTGGGTCATGCCTGGCTTTACCCATTTGCAAACCGCGCAGCCTGTGACGTGGGGCCATCATATGTTGGCCTATGTTGAAATGATTGCCCGCGACCGTTCGCGGTTTGCAGATGCGCGCAAGCGGATGAACACATCGCCTTTGGGTGCGGCTGCTTTGGCGGGGACGTCGTTTCCGATTGATCGCCAAATGACCGCAGACGCGCTTGGTTTTGATCGGCCAATGTCGAATTCGCTGGATGCTGTGGCTGATCGCGACTTTGCTTTGGACTATCTGGCTGCAGCCAGCATTTGCGCAATGCACCTGAGCCGTTTGGCCGAAGAATTAGTGATCTGGTCCTCGGCCCAGTTCCGGTTTGTCAAAATGTCCGACAAATGGTCCACCGGATCGTCGATCATGCCGCAAAAGCGTAACCCGGACGCAGCAGAGCTGATTCGCGCCAAGATCGGCCGGATTTTTGGTGCAAATGTCGCCCTCATGACGGTGATGAAGGGTCTGCCGCTGACCTATTCCAAAGACATGCAAGAAGACAAAGAACAGACCTTTGATGCGGCCGATAACCTGATGCTGGCACTGGCCGCAATGACGGGCATGGTCACTGATATGACTGCAGAGCGCGATAATCTCAAAGCCGCGGCAGCAGGCGGATTTTCGACAGCGACCGATCTGGCCGATTGGCTGGTGCGCGAACTTGGGCTACCTTTCCGCGAAGCACATCACGTGACCGGATCGCTGGTCGCCATGGCAGAGGGCAAAGGCTGTGACCTGCCTGACCTAAGCTTGGACGAGATGCGCACTGTGCACGACGGCATCCGCGCGGATGTTTTTGATGTGCTAGGAGTTGAAAACTCGGTGGCGTCGCGGACCAGTTTTGGCGGGACAGCACCGTCTGGCGTGCGCGCACAAGTGGCGCATTGGAAAGAGGTTTTGAAATGAAACGTATTGCATTGATTTTGACAGTTGCGGCCTTGGCGGCTTGTGGCGCAGATGGCGCGCCCTTCACCCCCAACGCAAGTGTTGGTGTGGGCGTGGGAACAAACGGTGTGACGACGGGCGGAAGCCTTGGCGCGTCAAACGGTACAGTTTCCGTCGGGGTCGGATTTTAGTGCGAAACGTCTTTCTAGCGCTCGCTATCTGGGGCGCTATCCATCCGATGTACTACTTCATTAGTTGGTTCCAGTCCGAAGGCTGGAGCATCACGGCAATGGTTGATGCGTGGCACGTGAATGCGGCAACCAGTGGGCTGGTTTGGGATCTTACGATTGCAGCTATCACACTGACACTGTGGGTCATTGTCGAGGCATTCCGCACCAAGAACTGGCTTAGCCTAATCGCCATTCCAGCCACGTTCTTCATTGGCGTGAGCTGCGGCCTGCCTCTGTACTTGTATTTGCGCGGCCGTATTATCTATTCCCGTGATCCGCATACGGTGCGGCAAGTCTAGACCTGCAAATCAGGGTTGGTCTTTGCCCGTGATCTGATATGTCCCAAAGCTGGTTTCGGACAAGGATCACCCGCTTGGATCATTTTCTATATCGTGACGGCGCACTTTTCGCCGAAGACGTTCCTGTTGCTGATATCGCAGCCGCAGTTGGCACGCCGTTTTACGTCTATTCGACGGCTACGTTAAAACGTCACTTTGCGTTGTTCGACGATGCGTTGGCGTGGGGCGATCATCTGGTTTGCTTTGCGATGAAATCACTCTCGAACCAAGCCGTGATTAAAATTCTAGGTGATGCGGGCGCTGGCATGGATGTTGTGTCTGCTGGCGAATACCTGCGCGCAAAGGCTGCGGGCATCCCGGGCGAAAAGATCGTCTTTTCGGGTGTTGGCAAAACTGCCGAAGAAATGCGCCTTGCGATCACCGGTGGCATTCGCCAGTTCAATATCGAAAGCGAGCCCGAGATGATCGTGCTCGATCAGGTGGCGCAATCGCTGGGTGCAGTGGTGCCGATTACCATTCGGGTGAACCCTGATGTGGACGCCAAAACGCATGCTAAAATAGCGACTGGCAAGTCGGAAAACAAATTCGGTATCCCCATTAGCCGCGCGCGCGCCGTCTATGCAATGGCCGGTAAGTTGGCTGGCCTTAAGGTTGTTGGTGTTGACGTGCATATCGGATCGCAACTAACCGATTTGGCGCCGTTTGAGGCCGCTTATAACAAAGTTGCTGAACTAACCGAACAATTGCGCGCGGATGGTCACGAGATCAAGCGCCTTGATCTGGGCGGCGGTCTGGGAATTCCTTACGCGCGTTCCAACGAAGCACCGCCTTTGCCGTCAGATTATGGCGCGTTGATCCAGCGCACCGTTGGCCATTTGGGCTGCGAGATCGAGATTGAACCGGGGCGCCTGATTTCAGGCAACGCGGGTCTCATGGTATCAAAGGTCATATATGTTAAATCCGGCGAGGACCGCGAGTTTCTGATCCTTGATGGTGCGATGAATGATCTAATCCGTCCTGCCATGTACGAAGCGTGGCATGATATTGTTCCGGTGATTGAACCTGTGCCGGGTGTTGAGCCTGCGAAATACGATATTGTCGGTCCGATCTGCGAAAGCGGCGATACCTTTGCCAAAGCGCGCGAAATGCCGCCTGTGGGGGTGGATGATCTGGTCGCCTTCCGGTCTGCAGGGGCTTATGGTGCAGTGATGTCTTCGGAATACAACTCTCGGCCACTGATCCCAGAGGTTTTGGTCGATGGTGATCAATTTGCAGTTATCCGCGCACGCCCTACCTATGAAGAGATGATCGCGCGCGATACGATGCCTGATTGGTTAAGCTAACCTGACCGGCCCCGCGTCGTACAACCAAGGGAGAGGCCCGCTGAACGCACCGCACGACCAAATGCGCCATTTGCGTCTGCCCGTTGCTGCGACCCGTATGGGTATGGTGGCCGAACAAGTTGTGCGCGCGTTCTGGCCTCTTTGGACAGCCGTTTTTCTAATCCTTGCCCCACTGATGATGGGATGGCAGGACGTTGCCCCGCTCGAGGTGTTTTGGGGTGGCGCAGTCGTGAGCGTTGTAGCGCTTGTCACTACGCTAATCTGGGGTATTCGCCAGTTCCGCCTGCCAACATCCGCCGAAGCAATCGATCGCGTCGATGCCGCCATCCCGGGCCGACCGATTGCGGCGGTGGCAGATACACAAGCGATTGGCAGCGGTGACGCCGCATCCGAAGCCGTTTGGCAAGCCCACATGGCCCGTATGGCAGAGCGCACTAAGCAGGCGCGTCCGGTCGAGCCTGATCTGCGTATTTCCAACCGCGATCCTTATGGCCTGCGATTTATCGCTTTGTTGTTCTTTGTAGCGGCGCTGATGTTTGGGTCTTTGTTCCGCATCAGCACGGTCGGGGAAATTGTTG
>CBDTVI010000021.1:0-18881 GCA_965364065.1 uncultured Yoonia sp.
CACCGTTGAAGGCGCTTTCGTTAAAGGATTTGTCGAACTTGCCGCCAAGATCGAACAGGATGGCTGGATCTGCAGCAGCAGTACCGGCAGTCAGCGCGAGTGCGGCGGATGCGCCAAGAAATTTGTGCATAAGTGTCATTAATAATTCTCCCAGGTCGTTACGCGAGGTTTAGCGGGCGACATGCGCCCCCTCTGTTGAAAGCCCAGACAAAACGAGTCCGGTCATCGCAAGATAAGGCCTTGCCTTGCCCCGAAGATCAACTGCTTTTTGATCTAAAACGGCTGTATCACCGTGTAAAACACGCCTTGACGTCTAGATTACCCAAGGTCAGGCGGGTTTCAGTTCCTTGCGCATCACCAATGCTGCAATGGGTGCGGCGTTTTTAGGCAGATAATAACCGGGGCGGCGTCCGACTTGTGTGTAGCCGCTTGCGGCATAAAGCGCTTTGGCGGCGGTGTTGTCTTCGCCCACTTCCAAGAACATTGCTTTTGCACCGGCCCTTTCGGCCGTGACTTCGCCGCTTGTCAGTGCAGCCTTTGCAAGACCCTGCCGCCGCTTTGTTGGATCAGTGGCAAGGGTCAGCACTTCGGCCTCATCAGCGACAACCCGGATCAGCGCAAAGCTATGTGCGGTGCCTTCGACGACCGTGCCCTTTTGGGAAAGTAGGCTTGCGAACTCTGCCGCAGACCACGCCCGCGTGGCGCTAAAAGCTTTGGCGTGGATCGCGGACAGCGTTTCAGGGGTCATGGTAACAGCGTCGGCGCAGGATCGCGCGGTGGGGCGGCATCGGCGCTCCGGATATAAAGCGGTGCGGGACGCATCACAGGATCGTTCAGGCGCAAAGCTGCGACATATGCAATTGCGGTTGTCAAAGTCGCCGCTGGTTTTTGCGGACCTGCAGACGTGCTGCATTGTTCCGGAACGCTGATGCCATCTTGCGTGAAGGTCTGCGCGTAAGATTGATCGCGCGGTGCCGGAATGGTGGCCGTGTAGGGCAGCGGTTCTTGAAAGGCCCGTGCGTCGAACCCGTTCACCCCAATTGCAGGTTTGCCCAGACCCAACGCAAGCCCGCGTGCAGCCCCAAGTGAAATTCGAATACCTGTGAAGTTTCCTGGTCCAACCCCAACCCCAACGCCATCAAGATCAGCCCAAGTCAGTCCCGCATCGGCAAGCATTTCTTCCAGCATTGGCATTAGATGTTCGGCCTGACCTTTGGCCATTTCGTCGACGCGCGTCACGACCAGCCCGCCAGACAACAAAGCGGCGGCGCAATGCGCCGCCGATGTATCAAATGCCAGTATTGTAGGTTTAGGCTGCAACTGGCCGCACCTCGACCACCTCGGGGATGTAATGGCGCAGCAGGTTCTCGATGCCCATTTTCAATGTCAAAGTCGACGATGGGCAGCCTGCACAGGCGCCTTGCATGTGCAGATAAACGATCCCGCGCTCGAACCCGTGGAATGTGATGTCACCGCCGTCTTGGGCAACAGCAGGGCGGACGCGTGTATCAAGTAATTCTTTGATCTGTTCCACGATCTCGCCGTCTTCGCCCGTGTGTTCCGCGTGGCCGCTGGCGGGCTTGTGGTCTTCTGCCATCACAGCTTGGCCGGATTGGTAATGCTCCATGATCGCGCCCAAGATGCCGGGCTTGATGTGGTCCCATTCCATATCTTCGGCTTTGGTCACTGTCACAAAGTCGATCCCGAAAAATACGCCCGTCACCCCACCCGTCGCAAAAATGCGTTTGGCTAGCGGAGACCCTTCTGCCGCATCAATGCTTGGGAAATCAGCGGTGCCGACTTCAAGCACATTCTGACCAGGCAGAAACTTGAGCGTTGCAGGATTTGGTGTCGATTCAGTTTGGATGAACATGGTGCAAACCTTTTTTGTCAGAATATAGATATGCGCACGGCAGGCCCAACTGTCAAGGTTTGGAATGATTCTAAGAAGGCCCTAGGTGATCGCCTCAAGTCGTTCTTTTGATATATCACCCGGGACAATCGTCAGCGGAATTGGCAAGCTGCCAGCTTGGCGGCTCATGTGGGTAATCAACGGGCCGGGGCCTTTGCTGTCATCACTGGCACCAAGGACGAGCACGCCGATATCGGGGTCTTCGTTGACCTGTGCCATTATTTCCGTAAGTGCTTCGCCTTCGCGGATAATCAGTTCTGGATCAACATTTTGCTTGTCGCGCATCCACTTGGCGAACACCTCAAAGTGCACTTCGATCCGTTCGCGTGCTTCGGCGCGCATAATCTCGCCGACACCGATCCAGTGGTTAAACTCGTCCGGCGGAATGATCGCCAAAACAGCAACGCCGCCACCCGTATGTGACGCGCGCATCGCGGCGAACCGCATCGCATTCAGACACTCGCGGCTATCGTCTAAAACGACCAAGAACTTGCGCATGGTGAACTCCTTATTCGGGCCAAGTGTGACGTATCACGACTGGCGTGGCAACGGCACATTTACGCAGTACTGGCCGCCCAGTCCCAATACATGTCACGTACTTTGCGGGTGATAGGGCCAACTTGGTACTGTTGGTCCTCGAATGCGGTGACTGGCGTGACCTTGGACATATTGCCAGAAAGAAAGATTTCGTCGGCTGTGCGGAAGTCGTCAAAAGTCAGCACTGTTTCATGCACATTTGCCCCGTCTTGCCGCAAGTTGGCAATGTGCCGCGCACGGGTGATCCCTGACAGGAACGTGCCGTTTGCGATAGGGGTGAACACCGCGCCATCCTTGACCATGAACACGTTTGCAGTCGCCGTTTCAGCCACATTGCCCATTGCATCGGCCACAAGCGCGTTGCCAAAACCGCGTGCGCGGACCTCGGTCAGCATCCGCGCGTTATTGGGATAAAGGCAGCCTGCTTTGGCGTTCACCACGGCACTGTCGATGACGGGGCGTCGAAAACGGGTCAGGCCGAGTGTGGTCGATGCGGTTGGTGCTGCAAAGGGAATTTCCTCAAGGCAGATCGCAAAGCCTGTTTCATCGCGGCTGGGCACAATCGCTGTCAGATCGCCGTGAATGCCCCAATACATCGGGCGAATGTAGACGGGTGCGCCTTTGGGATAATGTGCCAAGCCTTCCAAGGTAATCGCGATCATATCTTCGGTACTAACCGTCGGGGTGATCATCAGCGCCTCGGCGGACCTGTTCACGCGGGCGCAATGCAAATCCAGATCAGGGCACAGACCGTTCACAAACCGCGCACCGTCAAAGACAGTGGAACCAAGCCACGTCCCGTGATCCGCCGCGCGCATAATGGGCAGATCGCCTTCGTGCCATTTGCCTTCGAAATATGTCCAGATGTTCTTGCCGGTGGCCATGTTGCGCCCTTTCGTTTGGACGAACTTAGGCCGCGTCGGGACCGTCGTAAAGTGCGCGAATGGCGGCGACATCTAGCCGTTCATTTACCATTTGCACGTTTCCGCCTGCGTCGCGCGGCCATTCTGCCATTGGTTTGTCGACATAAAGCTCGACCCCATTTTCGTCAGGATCGCGCAGATACACGGCTTCGCTGACACCGTGATCGGCGGCACCATCAAGTCTTATGCCTGCTGCATCTAACCGCGCTAGAACCTGTGCCAAAGCTTTGCGGTCAGGATACACAAAAGCGGAATGATAAAGGCCGGTGTGTCCAGCGGGTGGCGGTTTCGCCCCAAGGCTTTCCCAAGTGTTCAGGCCAATGTGGTGATGATAGTCGCCCGCCGCCAAGAACGCCGCTCCTGTTCCGTAACGCATTGTTACGCGGAACCCCAAAATGCCACCATAAAATGCGATGGCGCGGTCTAGGTCAGAAACACGCAAATGGATGTGGCCGACGTGGGCGGTTGCGGATGCAGACATGGGTTGGCTCCTTCATAGCTGAAACCAAGATAGACCTCGGTTTACAGCGATGAAAGATGCCCGCTCGCACGTGTCTTGTGCGTCATTTCACATAAACGCGCTTAGCTGCGCAATAGACCCACGATGTCATAGGTTTGGCGCAGAATCGGCTCTGCGATCTCGCGGGCTTTTGCAGCACCGGTTCCCAAGATGCGGTCGATCTCGGCCGGATCGGCCATAAACCGCGCCATGTCGTCAGAGATCGGAGCCAGTTTTGCGACTGCCAGATCAGCCAAAGCAGGCTTGAACCTGCCCCACTGCGCGCCTGCATATTCGGCGATCACGGCTTCGGGTGTCATGTCGTTCAGTGCTGCGTAAATCTCGACCAAGTTGCGCGCCTCTGGACGGCCTTGCAGGCCGTCGAGGGTTTCGGGCAGTGGTTCAGGATCGGTCTTGGCCTTCTTGAATTTCTTGGCGATCTTGTCTGCACCATCGGTCATGTTGATGCGTTCCATATCGCTTTCGCCGGATTTTGACATCTTTTTGGTGCCATCGCGCAAGTTCATGATGCGTGTCGCTGGGCCGTCAATAACGGGTTCGGTAATCGGGAAGAAATCAGTTTTGAAATCATGGTTAAACTTGGCCGCAATATCGCGGGTCAGCTCAACATGCTGCTTTTGATCTTCGCCCACAGGGACATGGGTCGCGTGATAGAGCAAAATGTCAGCGGCCATCAGCGCAGGATAGGCATAGAGACCCAGCGAAACCTTTTCAGCATTGCTGCCAGCCTTGTCTTTGAACTGCGTCATGCGGTTCATCCAGCCCACACGAGCCACACAGTTAAACAACCAGCCCAGTTCGGCGTGTGCAGAAACCTGGCTTTGGTTGAATAAAATTGACTGACTTGGATCAAGTCCTGCGGCCAAATAGCCTGCAGCCACTTCGCGGGTCATGTTGGCCAGCTCTTTTGGGTCCTGCCAAACCGTGATCGCGTGCATATCAACAACGCAATAAACTGTTTCAATCTTACCCTGCATGTCCACAAAGCGTTTGATCGCGCCCAGATAGTTGCCCAACGTCAGACCGCCAGACGGTTTGATGCCAGAGAAAACGCGGGGGGTAAAAGTGGTCTCGGTCATGATGTGGGTGTCCGGGCTAGATTTCGGGGCAGCGGTCGCATACCCATGCCAGACAGACCCGTCAACTTCAACTGCCTCAGGGGACAGACATGGAGCCCGAAAGCTCGGATAAGTTCGAAAGCCCGTTTAATGCATTGCCGCCAGCGGTGATTGCGCTGACGTTGCTGATCATTGTGATCGAAGTCATTTTCCAGTTGGCCAATGCTGGGATTATCGGCGGGCCGCGCGGCGTCGGTTGGCGGATCGCCGCGATCGAGGAATTTGGATTCTCGCCCGTTGTTCTGGACCGTGTGTTGGTGAACGGCGATTACTCGTTTGATATGCTCAAGCGCTTTGTGACCTATCCGTTTGTGAATGTGCAGCTGACGCAGGTGGCATTCTGTGCGGCGCTGACCCTCGCGCTGGGCAAATTCACAGCTGAATATTACGGCGGCGTCAAAGTTTTGGTGATTTATCTTGTCACAAGCATTCTGGGTGCCGTGGCTTTTGGCCTGATGGTCGAAGGGCGCTTCCCACTCATTGGTGGGTTTACACCGGTCTATGGATTAATCGGGGCCTATACTTACGCTCTTTGGCTGCGGCTGGGGCAGGCGGGTGAAAACCAGATAAAGGCGTTTCGCCTGATTGGTTTCCTGCTGGGGCTGCAGTTGCTCTTTGGTCTGCTTTTTGGGACCGGCAATCAGTGGATCGCTGAACTCGCAGGTTTTTCCGCTGGATTTATGTTGTCTATCGTTTTGGCACCGGGTGGCTGGGCCACGATGTTGGCGCGGTTGCGGCAGCGATCCTAGCGGCGCAGGTTTCGATTGAACTCTGACAGGCGAAATGCGCCGATCAGGTGCCCCAAGCCGAAGTAGCTGACGATCCCGATGGCGACCAAAGCAAGCAGTGCCAGATAGCGCAAGGTTGCGATGCCAAAGAATGGCTGCATCACGGCCGATGCGACCGACAAAACTGTCCCCATGCCCAAGGCTGCCAGAATGATCCGGCCTAACCGCGACTTGAACCGCGCATCGAATTTTGCGGCATCGCCCATCGTGCGCGTACCGCGTACCAATAAAAGCACCATCGCCCAGCCTGTCAGCGATGTACCGATCGCCGCAGCCGTAAATCCGATCATTGGCGACAAGCCAACGGCAAGCGAGGCATTCAGCGCCATCGCCGTCAGCGCATAGTAAAACGGGCGTTTTGTATCCTCGCGGGCGAAAAACAGGGGTTGCAGCGTTTTTTGCAACACGAATGCGGGCAGGCCAAGCCCGTAGATCGCGACAGCAAGGGCGGTAGCGGCAGTGTCGTCGCTGGTAAAAGCACCGCGTTCAAACAGCACGCTGACCAAGGGCAATGGGATGACCATAAGTGCAACGGATGCGGGAATTGTAAGGGCCAAACTAATCTCGGATGCGCGGTTGAAGGCGTCGCGCCCGCCAATGTCATCACCTGCACGCAAACGACGAGACAGGTCCGGCAAAAGGACGACGCCAATCGCGATGCCAACCACGCCCAATGGCAATTGATAAAGCCGATCGGCGTAGCTCAGCCATGCGACGGCCCCATCAAAGAAGCTCGCAACCTGACGGCCCACGAGCAAATTGATCTGAACAACGCCGCCAGCTAATGCGGCAGGCGCTGCGATGATTGCAAGCCGTTTTAGTTCTGGAGTTATCTTGGGTCTGCCAAGGCGCAGCGGATAGCCTGCACGCTTTGCCGCAAACCAGACCACGGCAAGCTGGGCAACACCGGCAATAGGCACAGCATAGGCCAGCGATTGGCCAAGGTAGACTTGCCCTGCCATATCGGCACATTCGCAACCGAACCCTGCGATCAGCAAAGCGGCTACAAAAACCACATTGAGCAACACAGGTGCCGCAGCGGCGGCCATAAATCGCCCCGTTGCGTTAAGAACACCCGCCAAAAGCGCCGAAAGCGAGATGAACAAAATATAAGGGAAAGCGATCCGACCATAGTAGACGGCCAGATCAAAGCGCTCGGTTCCCAAAAATCCGCTGGCCATCATCGTGACCAGCGCGGGCATAAAGATAACGCCGACGACAGTGAAAACCGTCAATATCCCTGCAAGCCCGACAAAGGCGTCTTGAGCAAAGCGGTGCGGGTCATCGTCGCCTTCCAGTTTTTTGGAAAACATCGGCACGAAGGCCATGTTGAAAGCGCCTTCGGCAAAGAAGCGACGGAACAGATTTGGCAACGAAAACGCAACCAGGAACGCCTCTGCGACGGGGCCGGTGCCAAGGTAGGCTGCGATCATGATGTCGCGCACAAACCCCATCACTCGGCTGAGCAATGTCCAAATACCGACTGTGAAAAATCCAGCCATGAGGCGCACAGGTTTCATGCGTTTGCCGCGCGTTCTGCGCCTTTGATGATGGCCTCGCGCAATTTGCGTTCAAGTGCGGCACGCTTTGACTCGGAATGGTATTTGAGGCCGACGATATCTTTAACATAGAAGGTGTCGACGACCTGTTCCCCATAAGTCGCGATCACGGCAGAGGCGATGTAGACGTGGCTTTCGGCCAGTGTGCGCGTCAGATCATATAGCAAACCGGGACGGTCGCGCGTGTCCACTTCGATGATTGTGTAGATTTCCGAGCCTTCGTTGTCGAAACTGATACTGGTCGGCACACGGAACGCGCGTTCGCGTTTCTTGATCTTGTCTTTTTCTTTGAGGGCCTCGCGGGCCACGACTTCGCCCATGAGCGTGCGTTTGATCATCGACCGCAGACGCGGCAGGCGGGCTACTTCGTAGGGGTTGCCGTCGTTATCCTGCACCCAGAATACTGCCGTCGCATAGCCATCCTTTGAGGTATAAGTGCGCGCGTCGACGACGTTCGCGCCGACAATGGCCAATGCACCGGTCATCCGGCTGAATAGACCGGGGTGATCGACCATCGCAAAACAGGCACGTGTGGCGTCGCGGTCTTCGTCCAACATCAAATCAATCTTGATCTGGTCGTCGGAAATATCACGCAGCAATTCGCCAAAAACGACCTGTGCGGACAGTGGTAAGCCCTGCCAGTAGGGCCCGTAGTGCCGCCCGATTTCGGTTTTGAGGTCTTTGCTGGCCCAGTCAGTCAACTTTGCCCGCAACGCACGCTTGGCCTCGGTCTCGCGGTGTTCGCGGTTGAGGTCTTCTAGCCCTGTTTGAAGGGCTGCTTTGGTCGCTTTATAAAGGTTGCGGATCAATACCGCTTTCCAGTTATTCCACGTCCCCGGTCCAACGCCGCGAATATCGCAGACAGTTAGGACGGTCAGCAGATCAAGGCGTTCCACCGATTTCACAGCATTGGCAAAACCCCGCACCGTGCGCGGTTCTGAAATGTCACGTTTTTGCGCCACATCAGACATCAGCAAGTGATAGCGGATCAGCCATTCGACTGTGTCGCATTCTTTCTTGTTCAGTCCCAAGCGTGGCGCGATTTTGCGGGCGATTTGTGCGCCTAAAATCGAATGGTCTTCGTCGCGCCCTTTGCCGATATCGTGCAACAACAACGCCACATAAAGCACTTTGCGGTTCACGCCGCGATCTAGAATACCTGACGCTACTGGCAGTTCTTCGATCAGTTCCTTCCGCTCGATCTGGGCTAGGTTGCTGACAACCTGAATTGTGTGTTCGTCCACCGTGTAGTGGTGATACATATTGAACTGCATCATTGCGACGATGGGGCCGAATTCGGGGATGAAAGCCTCTAGAACGCCGATTTCGTTCATCCGCCGCAAAGCGCGTTCTGGATTGCCGTGTTTGAGCAGCAGGTCGATAAAGATGCGCCGGGCCTCGCGGCTATTGCGCATGTCGTCATCAATAATATCAAGGTTAGCTGTAATCAGGCGCAGCGCGTCGGGATGCAAAAACGTGCCTGTGCGCAAAGCTTCTTCGAAAATCCGCAACATGTTCAGCTTGTCAGCAAAGAACGCGTCCTGATCAGCAACCGTCAGACGGTTTTGTTTGATCGCATACGGGGCCTTGGCGCGTTTTCTGCGGGCCAAAAGCCGCAGAAGCATCGGCTCTGCTTTCGTGTGATTTGCCTCGAGCGCTGTAAGGAAAATGCGCGTCAGCTCGCCCACATGGGTGGCTTGGCGAAAGTAGGCTTGCATAAAGTGTTCAACACCGCGTCGCCCGCCGTGATCAGTGTACCCCATCGCGGTTGCCACTTCGACCTGAAGGTCAAAGGTCAACTGATCCATCGCGCGCCCTGAGATCAGGTGCAGGTGGCAGCGCACGGCCCAAAGGAAATCTTCTGCGGTGACGAAGGTTTCGAACTCTTCGGCAGTGAATACTTTGAGATCGACCAATTCAGCAGCGTCAGTCACGCCATTGACGTATTTACTGATCCAAAACAGGGACTGCAGGTCGCGCAACCCGCCTTTGCCTTCTTTGACGTTTGGTTCAACCATATACCGCTGGCCGCCTTGTTTGCGGTGACGCTCGTCACGTTCGGCCAGCTTGGCTTCGATGAATTCGCTGGCCGTGGATTTGAAGAGGTCTTCCCAAAGCCTTGTACCCAACGCGGTTGCTAGATTGTTGTCGCCCGCAAGAAAGCGACATTCCACAAGTGAAGTGCGGATAGTGTAGTCATCGCCCGACAGCCGGACACAGTCCTTGATGGTGCGGCTGGCATGCCCGACCTTCAGCTTCAGATCCCACATCATATACAGCATCGATTCAATGACGCTTTCGGCCCAAGGGGTGATTTTGTAGGGCGTCAAAAACAGCAAGTCGACATCCGATTGCGGCGCCATTTCGCCGCGCCCGTATCCACCAACGGCAATTAGCGCCAAACGCTCGCCCTCGGTTGGGTTGGGCAATGGGTGCAGGTTTTCGCGTGCGACCTTAAGAACGATTTGAACGATTTGATCTGTGAGCCAGCTGTAAGCGCGCGTAGTGGGGCGCGATGCAAATGGTTGCGCGCGAAACGCGGTTGCAATAGTCGCCATACCGTCTTTGCGTGCTTGCGCAAGGATGGTCACCGCGGCCGCACGGATCGCTTTCTCGGACTCTGCCGTGCTGATCAATTCTGAAATCTGCGACCAGATAGCGGTGTGGTCAAAAATATCAGACGCCGGACAGATGAGCCCGTCCGGCGCGTCGCTTGCCATCATCGCTTGCGTCTCAGAGGCCGGGACCGCCAAAGCTTCTTGGGGCTTGTTCAAGGATTACCACCTGATTGTCTCGAATTGTCGCAACTGCAAGGCCGCGTTCATTTAGCCCGTTTGGCATTAACCGGAACACGCCAGCAGTACCACGGAAACCTTGCGATTGTGTCAGGGCTTCTTTGGTGAGCGCACCCGCGTTGCCAGCCGCCGCAAGTGCGCCGATGGCTGCGATGCCGTCATAGGCCAGTCCGGCCAACGGGTGCGGTTGCGTGCCATATGTCGCGGCATAGCGATTTGCAAAAAGCGTCGAAGTGCTTTGATCTGGCAGGGCGAACAAACCACCGTCAAGTCCAGGCAAAGCCACCAGCTGCGGCAGCGTGTCCCAGCGCGTCAAACCGATGAAAGGGGACCGTGTGATGTCCATTCCTGCGTCAGGCAATGCCGTTGCAACAATAGGTAGATCGGCGTTCGCACCTGCTGTGGTAAAGACAGCTTGCGCGCCAGAGCCACGCACGTTTGACACAATCCGCCGCGTGGAAGAGAAAATACCTTGCTGCGACAGGGGGTAGCTTTCGACGCCCACGATTTGGCCACCATTGCCACGCACGGCGGCACTGATTGCATCACGTCCAACATTGCCGGGTAGGTCCTCGCCATGCAAAACCATGTAGCGGCTGATGCCTTGGCGGCTGGCATATTGGACCAAACGATTGGCTGTGTTGTCAAAAGTAGCACCAAGAATAAAGACATTCCCGCCTGCAAAAGCGCTGTTGTTGGAAAACGCGAGCACGTTTACGTCACGGCCAGCAATCGCGACGCCTGCCGCGTTGGCCGCTTCGCCAAACAGCGGACCGATGATGATCTTTGCACCATTGTTGACAGCCTGGGTTGCTGCGATCGCAGCCTGCTGTGGGTTGCCGCCTGCGGTGTTGTAGACCCGCAGTTCGACCTCTGCGCCCTGCAAGTCAGCAATAGCGAGGCGGGCCGCATTTTCAAAATTCCGTGCCAGCTGGTTGTCGGTCGCTTGTGATGATCCGCCAGGTACAAGCAGTGCGACTTGGATCGGTTTGGTGACATCAATCTGTTGCCCGACATTGGCGTCTGTTGCGAGGGTCACATCACATGCGGAAAGCCACAGCAAAGATATAAAAGCAAAAAACTGCGCGAGCGGCTTGCGGGTACTTGTGAAACGGGCAAACATGAGCGGTATTCCTTCTGGAGCAAGCGAACGGTCGGCGAAATATGCTTCGCAGGCGTCTCGGTAATTGAGTCTAGCATAAAGCAGAGGGCACGCGGGTCTAGATATGAATTTTTTAATCAAGCCACTTGCTGCCGGTCTGTATTTTGTTGCGACACCAATTGGTGCCGCGCGGGACATTACCTTGCGCGGTCTCGATATTCTGGCTTCTGCGGATTTGATCGCAGCGGAAGACACCCGCACAGCCCGAAAGCTGATGGAAATTCACGGTGTGCCGCTGAACGGGCGCAAGGTTGTAGCCTTTCACGATCACAGCGGAGAAAGTGCTGTCGCACGGCTGATCGACGATATTAAGGGCGGAAAATCAGTCGCTTATGTGTCAGAGGCTGGGACGCCGTTGGTGGCTGATCCGGGGTATGAATTGGGTGGTGCCGCGATTGCAGAAGGGTTGAATGTCATTTCGGCACCCGGTCCATCTGCGGTGCTTGCGGCCCTGACAGTCTCTGGTTTGCCCACAGATCGCTTTGCTTTTGTGGGGTTTCTGCCAGCGGCAAAAGAACAACGAAAAACAGAGATCGCAGGCCTGCGCGATGTGCCTTTCACGCTCGTCTTTTACGAAAGCCCGAAACGCGTTGGCGAAATGTTAGCAAATTTGCGCGATGTGTTGGGGGGCGATCGGCAGGCTGTGGTGTGTCGCGAGCTGACAAAGAAATTCGAGGAAGTATCACGCGGTGATTTGGGCGGATTGGCGGATGCTTTTGCCGGGCGGCAGGTAAAGGGCGAAGTTGTCGTATTGGTCGGGCGTGCAGGCGCGCAGGATGTGGCAGACATTGATGTCACCCAGGCGTTGCGTGATGCGATGAAAACGATGCGCGTCAAAGATGCAGCCACTGTTGTGGCAGGTGCGCTTGGTTTGCCGCGTAGGCAAGTCTATCAGATCGCACTTGGTTTGGGGGATGAAGAATGACCGGATCAACTAGCTATCATGCGGGGCGTGTTGCAGAAGATATCGTCGCATTGGACTATGTCCGCAGAAATCACGGAATTGCGGCCCGCCGGTGGCGTGGAAAATCGGGTGAAATTGATCTGATTGCACGTTCAGGCGACATGGTTGTGTTTATCGAGGTCAAGAAAAGCCGCAGTTTTGCGTCCGCATCCACCCGTTTAGGGCGGCGTCAGATGGACCGTATTTGCGCAAGCGCGGGCGAATTCTTGGCCGGTGAACCAAAGGGCCAACTAACCGATGTGCGCTTTGATTTGGCGATGGTAGACGCGGTGGGTGACATTCAGGTGATCGAAAATGCCTTCATACAAGCCTGACACCCCATTGCACAAGTTGTAGCACTGCGGCATGAAAGCTGATGAAATAGCAAAGACGAGGCCTGATATGTCGCTCAAGATCGCTTTCCAAATGGACCCAATTGGGCCGGTTGATATTGATGCCGATAGCACGTTCCGCATTGCGGAAGAGGCCCAAGCGCGAGGGCATAGTCTGTTCTACTATACCCCCGACAAACTAGCCTATAATCAAGGTAAGGTCACTGCAAAGGGTTGGCCTCTGACCGTGCAAAGGGTCAAGGGCGATCACTTTACTTTGGGTGCCGAAGAAACTGTTGATCTTGCAGATTTCGACGTGGTTTGGCTGCGCCAAGATCCACCATTTGATATGGGTTATATTACCACGACCCATATTTTGGATATGATCCATCCGGACACTTTGGTGGTGAACGACCCGTTCTGGGTGCGCAACTATCCAGAGAAACTGTTGGTTCTCAATTTCCCTGACCTGACACCGCCAACAATGATTGCGCGCGATTTAGAGACCCTTAAAGAATTCCGTGCCCAGCATGGTGATGTGATCCTGAAACCGCTTTACGGAAATGGTGGGGCTGGTGTTTTCAAACTACGTTCCGATGACAGCAATCTTGCTTCCCTGCATGAGATGTTCGCAGGAATGAATCGCGAACCATTGATCATGCAGCAGTTTTTGCCTGATGTGTCTAAGGGCGACAAGCGGGTGATCTTGGTTGACGGCGAACCTGTGGGCGCGATCAACCGTGTACCTGCTGCGGGTGAAACACGATCCAACATGCATGTGGGCGGGCGACCTGAAAAGGTCGATCTCACGCCGCGCGATCGCGAGATTTGCGAACGGATTGGACCGCTTTTGCGTGAAAAAGGTCAGGTTTTTGTAGGTATTGACGTGATCGGCAACTGGCTGACCGAGATCAATGTGACCTCACCCACAGGCATTCAAGAGCTTGAGCGATTTGATGGCGTCAACATTGCTGAAAAGATTTGGCAAGCTATCGAAGGACGGCGCTAAGCCTCTTTTGTAAGGGGAATTCGGTAGCTGACAGCCTCTGCGATATGGGGTTTGCGCACGTCGGCGGCGCCTTCAAGGTCAGCGATTGTGCGCGCTACACGTAAAACGCGGTGATAGCCGCGCGCAGACAAACCGAAACGTTCAGCGACTTTGATCAACAATGCGCGGCCTTCGTTGTCTGGTGTCGCCGCGTCCTCTAGCACCTGTCCTTCTAGATCAGCATTAACGCGCATGTGGTCATGCCCATCAAAGCGGGCCGTTTGGATGTCACGTGCGGCGGCGACGCGGGCTGCGACCTCGGCTGAGGTTGCGCCGTCTGCGGGCAGGTCAAGATCGGTGAATGCGACGGGCGGCACTTCGACGCGCAAATCAAACCGGTCCATCAATGGGCCCGAAATGCGGCCAAGATAGTCTTCGCCACATAGCGGGACACGCGCGCAAGCACGTGTCGGTTCGGCCAAGTACCCACATTTGCAGGGGTTTGCAGCAGCGACGAGCATGAATTTACAAGGATAGCGGACATGTGCATTTGCCCGTGCGACGACGATCTGTCCGGTCTCAATCGGTTGGCGCAAGGTCTCTAACACGGCGCGCGGGTATTCGGGAAATTCATCCATGAACAAAACCCCGTTATGCGCGAGGCTAATTTCGCCGGGCTTTGCGTTGCGCCCGCCGCCAACGATTGCGGCCATTGAGGCGGTGTGGTGCGGTTCGCGGAAGGGCGGTTCGCGGCTGATGCCCCCTTCGTCCAGCAATCCGGACAGTGAATGGATCATTGATGTTTCTAACGCCTCAACCGGGGTCAAGGGTGGCAGGATGCCGGGAATGCGGGCCGCCAGCATTGATTTACCCGACCCCGGCGAGCCAACCATGAGCAAGTGATGCCGGCCCGCCGCTGCGATTTCCAGCGCACGTTTTGCCCGTTCTTGGCCTTTTACCTCGGCTAAATCGCGGGACGCGGTGCGACCTGTTGCTTCGCCCGGTTGCGCGGGCGTCAGGATGGATTGCCCCGAAAAATGCCGCACCATTTCGCCCAAGTTTCGCGGCGCGATCACGTTTGCCGCACCGACCCATGCGGCCTCTGGCCCGCAGCCTGCGGGACATAGCAAAGTGCGCCCGTCTTGCGCGGCAGTCATGGCCGCAGGCAGCGCGCCGATCACTGGCACAAGGCTGCCGTCCAAAGATAATTCGCCCAAAGCCACGGTTTGTGCCGCGTCATCTTTGGGCACGATTTCAAGTGCCGCGAGCAACGCCAAAGCGATGGGAAGGTCGAAATGAGACCCTTCTTTTGGCAAGTCGGCAGGAGACATGTTCACGGTGATCCGCTTTGATGGCAACGCAATTGCCATCGCACCAAGTGCCGATCGAACCCGCTCGCGCGCTTCGGATACGGCTTTGTCCGGCAATCCGACAATTGAAAACGCAGGAATTCCCGGCGAAATCGCGCATTGGACTTCGACTAGGCGCGCCTCGATGCCTTCAAAGGCGACTGTATAGACGCGTGCGACCATGACCAACTCCCGTTCATGGTTAACGGGTAGGGTGTGGTTGTTTAAGAAAGGTTAATTTTACGCTTTAGGCCACGGTTTACGTGTCAAATCGCTGGGGTATGGCCACGGATCGTAATGGTCTTTTAACCCTTCTGTGCGCCATTTTATGAACGCAGGGTCGTTTAGATGCGTTTTCACATATGCGCGCGCTGCTTCGCCAACAGGCAAATCATAGGCTGTGATCCGCATCGCAACCGGTGCATAGAACACATCCGCCAACGAGTATTCGCCGAACAACCATGGGCCGTCCGCGCCGTGGCGATTGCGGGCAAGAGACCAAAGTGCGTCGATACGTGCAAGGTCGCGGCGCACGGCATCAGAGACCTCGAACCCTTCATAGCAAAAGGCCAATATCATCGGGCAGGCATCACGTATAGCGCCAAAGCCGCTGTGCATTTCTGCAGTGATTGAACGTGCAAGTGCGCGCGCCGCCGGATCGCGGGGATAAAGGTTAACGCTTGGGTTTTCTTCGACCAGTGTTTCGGCCATCGCCATGCTGTCTGTCACGATATGGCCATTGGCGGTTTGCAAAACCGGCACAGTGCGTGCGGGTTGCAAATGCGCAAGGTCGGCCTGCATGGTGCCAGAATAAAGCCCCACCGACGTGACGTCGTAAGGAAGTCCAAATTTTTCGAGCATCAGCCAGCCGCGTAGCGACCAACTGCTGAAGGTGCGATCACCGATGTAAAGTTGATATGTCATGGTGTGTTTATAGTCAGACTTTTCTCAAAACACCGCGTGAAATCGTGTGATCCATCCCATCACGGGATGTGATTAATCTGCCTGACGTTCCAGCCCTGTGATCCGTGTTCAAGTGCTGTGACAGATAGATTCTCGATCCGGTGGCTGAATGCGGTGTAGGCATCTATGCCCAATGCCCGTTGCACTTGGGTCAGGATTACGCCGAAATGGGCGACAACGATCAGATCGTCGTGGCCTTGTTTCAGATAACCGTCGATCGCGGTGTCCACCCGACCGCGAACCATGTTCCAGCTTTCGCCGTTTGGTGGTGCGGCCTCGCCCGGGGTTTCCCAATATGCACGGATTGTTTCGGGGTCTTTCGCTTCGACTTCTGCGAATGTTTTAAGCTCCCAGTCACCAAAGTTAATTTCGCGTAAACTTGGGTCATGTGGCAGTCTGACGTCGCGCTTGAGCACGTCTGCAGTGGCTGATGCACGGATCAGATCGGAAGATACAACGGGCGCTGCAGGTAGAAAGTCGCGCAGTCGGTCTATCGTAGCGGTATCGGACAAATCAGCGGGAATATCGGACCAGCCAACCATCGACTTTGCATGTGTCGGCCCGTGCCGGATCAGCCAAAGGCGGGTCAAGGAAGCTGGCCTTTCAGCGGCATCGGTAGGCCCGCCATAACGACGACGACCAGATCGGCATGCAGCGCAATTTGTTGATTTAATATGCCTTGCGCGTTGCGAAAACGGCGTGACAGCGCATTATCCGGTACAATGCCTTGGCCAACTTCGTTTGACACAATGATCACGGGGTTTGCGGTTGCTTTTGCAGTCTCCAAAAGGGTTTTGCCATATGCAGCGACATCAAGGTCCCCAAGGATCAGATTGGTTAGCCACAACGTTGCGCAATCAATCAAGATTGGCTGGCCGGCAGGCGCGGCGCGCAGGGCTGCGGCAATTTCAATCGGTTCTTCGATGGTGTGCCAAGACGTTCCGCGCATGTCGCGGTGGCGCGCAACTTTTTGCGCCATTTCATCGTCATAGACCTGTGCAGTGGCGATGTAAGTCGGGCAATCGCTTGCCTTTGTGATCAGGCTTTCGGCAAAGGCTGACTTTCCAGAGGCGGCACCGCCTAGAACGAGTGTGAGTTTGGGCAATGGCATAAGCAAAACTTTTTCTGATCCAATCGGTTCATCGCTGCGTAATTATTATTAACAACAAAGTTAATGCAACGTGCGACCACTTGGGAGAGTTAACATGCGTGCGACCGGTTTTTCTGATCAAACCTTGACTCGGACAGCGATGAAAGCGGAATTGCTAGATGCTGAGACCGAATTGGCACTTGCATATGCGTGGCGTGACCAGCGCGACGAAGAGGCACTGCACCGTTTGATCACAGCTTATATGCGTTTAGCGATTTCGATGGCCTCTAAATTCAAGCGCTATGGCGCCCCGATGAATGACCTGATCCAAGAGGCATCAGTTGGTTTGATGAAAGCTGCTGACAAGTTTGACCCTGATCGCGGCGTGCGGTTTTCGACATATGCTGTCTGGTGGATCAAGGCGTCGATCCAAGATCATGTCATGCGCAATTGGTCGATGGTTCGTACCGGATCCACGTCTTCGCAAAAGTCGCTGTTCTTTAACTTACGCCGGGTTCAAGCTCGGCTAGAGCGTGAGGCAGCAGCGGAAGGTCGCACGCTTGACCGCCATGAAATGCGTGCACTTATCGCGAAAGAGGTCGGCGTTCCGCTGCATGATGTTGAAATGATGGAAGGGCGTTTGTCCGGGTCTGATTTTTCGCTGAACGCAACCCAGTCTGCCGAAGATGAAGGTCGTGAGTGGATCGATGCACTTGAGGACGACAGCCCGCAGGCATCCGAGACCGTCGAGAATAGTCATGACAATGAGACTTTGCGTCAATGGTTGCTGACGGCTTTGACTGACCTGAATGATCGCGAGCAGTTCATCGTGCGCGAACGCAAACTGCGCGATGCGCCACGGACGCTTGAAAGCCTTGGCACAGAGTTGGGCCTGTCAAAAGAACGTGTGCGCCAGCTTGAAGCGGCTGCATTTGGAAAAATGCGCAAAAGCCTCGAATCGCAAAGCACTGAGGTGCATTCGTTCTTTGCATAGATTGTCTTTCTGGTGCCATCTGACCTAGTGTCGGGGCAACAAAAACCGGAGACAGCAGATGCTGGCCACTAAACATATCCTACTTATCGTTGGAGGCGGCATTGCCGCCTTCAAGTCGCTGGACCTTGTTCGCAGATTACGCGAACGCGGCGCGCAAGTTACCCCTGTTTTGACCAAGGCAGGGTCCGAATTTGTAACCCCGTTAAGCCTGTCTGCCCTTTCAGCGTCGAAGCTTTACCAAGATTTGTTCGATTTGAATGATGAATCCGAGATGGGCCACATCGAGCTGTCACGCGCTGCAGACTTGATTGTTGTCGCACCGGCGACCGCCGACTTGATGGCAAAAATGGCGGGCGGTTTGGCGAATGACCTTGCCTCGACGCTGCTGTTGGCGACGGATAAGCGGGTCTTGATCGCCCCCTCGATGAATGTACGAATGTGGGAACATCCTGCCACCCAGCGCAATTTGGCGACGCTTCAAGGTGACGGTATCTTGGTCGTTGGCCCGAATGAGGGCGACATGGCATGTGGCGAATATGGTCCCGGTCGTATGGCAGAAGTGCCCGAAATCATTGCTGCAATTGATGCGGCATTGTCGGATGGGCCGCTCAAGGGGCGGCATGTTCTGGTGACCTCTGGCCCGACACATGAACCGATTGATCCTGTGCGTTATATTGCGAACCGGTCCTCCGGTGCGCAAGGCACCGCTATCGCAAGCGCGCTTTTGGCGCTGGGCGCTGATGTTACTTTTGTCACGGGACCTGCAGATGTGCCGCCGCCGATGGGGGTGACTGTCGTAAAGGTGCAAACCGCCAGCGAAATGTTGGACGCAGTTTTGAACGCCCCCGCGGCTGACGCTGCCGTCTTTGCCGCAGCTGTCGCTGATTGGCATGTCGCGAATGCGGGAA
>CBDTVI010000022.1:0-18411 GCA_965364065.1 uncultured Yoonia sp.
GGTTCAGACAGTATTCGCATTCGCGGCATTCCGGCGTGTAAAGCGGGATCACATGGTCACCAACCTCAAGACTTGTGACGCCTTCACCGATTTCGATCACGACTCCTGCGCCCTCGTGACCCAAAATTGCGGGAAAAATACCCTCAGGATCATCACCAGACCGGGTGAATTCGTCCGTGTGACACAAACCGGTTGCTTTGATTTCAACCAACACCTCGCCGGCCTTTGGGCCTTCAAGGTTCACTTCCATTACAACGAGCGGCTTTCCCGCCTCGAGTGCCACTGCTGCACGTGTCCGCATGTCCGGTATCTCCTGTTTCTTTGGCTCAACGATCTGGCAAACCGACGAAGACTTCAACCATCGACTTGCCTTCGCATCGAAAGCCGCGACAATGCAGGTATGAAAAAACTATTCGCACTCATGATCCTAGCGGGTTGCAGCACTGCTGCGCCATCCTTGCCCCCATTGACCGAGGACACATGCCGCGCGGCTGATTATGCCCAATTAATCGGGCAACCCGCAACAGCGCTGGAACGGGTTCTGCTGCTGGGGAAAGTCCGTGTTATTCGGCCTCGGCAACCGGTTACGATGGATTTTCGGTTCGATCGGATCAACTTTATGATCGACGAGGGTGAAACCATCGTTGCGATCAACTGCGGCTAGCTATCTGAGGGGAAAGAGCGATATTCCCCGATGTTGCGAGCTGGGTGGGGGCTATTGATCACAACATCGGGGTAGCATTTCGCTATACCTGACTATTGCGACGACTTGTGTTCCCATTGGGCTAACCCTGTGGCATCCAAGTGTTTATTTCGTGGCGTAAGCATGGCGTACTAACAAGAACTCTTGATTTTGCAGGGTTTTGGCGCAAATCTATGGTATGACCGTTCAAACCCCTTCGCAGTTTCATGCTCCCGAACAAGTTGCGTTTCATCGCACAGAGCTCAATCTGATTCTTGGCCTTTACGGGCGCATGGTCGCTGCGGGCGAATGGCGCGACTACGGGCTGTCGCATTTGCGTGATGCGGCCGTTTTTTCGGTTTTCCGCCGAACCGCAGAGAACCCGCTTTACCGGATTGAAAAGCGCCCAAAGCTAAGATTGAAGCAAGGGCAGTACGCTGTGATCGGGATGGATGGACAAGTCCTGAAACGCGGAAACGACTTGCGGCAGGTGCTGCGCGTGCTTGAACGCAAACTAATCCGCGCGATTTCCTAAAGCCGCTTTCGCGCCAACACTGGACCACCATCTTGGGCAGCAATGCGTAGAATCGCTCGTTCTATAGGCTCATAGGCGGTTGCCATATGGTGCGCATTCGCGTGGATGAGCGTGTCTGCATCGACCATCATGCCTACATGACCGTTCCAGAACACCAAGTCTCCGCGTTGATAAGGTCCATCAAATACTGCGCCCAGAGTGTCGCGTTGCATGTCACTATCACCCGGACAGGCAATATCGCAGGCCGCCAAGCCTGCCGTGATCAAACCTGAGCAGTCAATCCCGCGGCTAGAATTTCCACCCCATAAATAGGGGACGCCAAAGTGAAGCTGCGCAACCGTCGCAGGGTCGCTAAAAGGGCGGTTCAACTCGCGTAGATGGGACTTGGGGACAAAACCGATGTTGGTTTCAAAGAACTTGCGCCGTTCGTCGATCACAGTGACCCGCGCGCCAAAGGGCAGGCTGTGGGTATTTGCTGATTTAAAGTCTTCTTGCGCATATGCATGGGTCGCAATTGTGCCTACGAAATGGGTAGGATCCAATGGATCGGTCAAATCAACAGTCTGCACGTAACCGACATAGCCATCTGCCGCCTGCACAAAGGCCCAGCCTGCGACATCTTCAAATACGGTTACCTGCGCGCCAATCAAAAGCTGCCGGTCGCGCGGACCGTTTGGGGATGCGCATAGATCAGTGACCTCTGCGCTGATGCGCATCGGCCAGCCTTCCAGATAGCGGTCAGCGTCCACCTGTCCGGCCAAATGCATCGCCGCGACCCTTCCGTTGGCTGGTGTCAGGCGACGGTCAGTCACAGTTTCAGCAAAGCAGGCAAGGCTTCCAACAATGCGCGCGCCCCCATGCCTACCCCACCTTTGGGCCGTGACGGGCACGCATTTGGCTGCCAGCCATAAATGTCGAAATGCACATAGGGGCTTTCAACAAAGCGGCGGAGGAACAATGCGGCGGTGATGCTGCCCGCAAACCCTCCCTTGGGGGCGTTATCAAGGTCAGCAATACCCGGTTCGATTATCGCCTCGTAGGGTGTGTGGAACGGCATACGCCAAACAGGATCAGCCACTTTTTCAGCAGCATGCGCAATCGCTGCGGCATGATCGTTGTCGTCAGTATAAAACGGCGCGATATCGGGCCCGACAGCCACACGGGCAGCGCCCGTCAACGTTGCCATCGAAATCACCAACGCCGGATCATCCTCGTCTGACAGGGTCAGCGCATCGGCCAGAACCAGCCGTCCTTCCGCGTCAGTATTATTAATCTCGACAGTCAAACCCTTGCGCGATGTTAGAATATCCTGCGGCCGAAAAGCATTGCCGCTAATGCTGTTTTCGACAGCAGGGATCAGAACGCGCAATCGCAACGGCAGCCCAAGCGCCATGATCATATGCGCGAGCCCCATCACAGTCGCAGCCCCACCCATGTCTTTTTTCATCAGCCCCATTGAGCTGCCAGGCTTAATATTTAAACCACCCGTATCAAAACAAACGCCCTTTCCGACTAGCGTTAATTGCGGACCGGCATCACCCCAGCGCATATCAATCAACCGCGGTGCACGCGTCGAAGCACGACCAACTGTGTGAATCATCGGAAAATTTGCCATGATCAAATCATCGCCACAGATCACATTGATTGCGGCCGCGTGTTCGTTCGCCAAAGCGCGCATCGCTTCTTCCAGCTCGTCTGGGCCCATGTCGGACGCGGGCGTGTCGATCAATTCACGCGTCAGCGCCTCGCCGTTGGCAATGATTGCGATGCGATCGGCATCAATCCCGTCAGGTGCGACCAGTGCCGCAATTTCGGTGGACGGGCCAGAATAGCGGTCAAAACTGTAGCCAGCCAAAAGCCAAGCCAATGCCGCTTCTTCCAAATCAGTGCCGTCCAAACCACCTTCGATCGTGTAGTCACCTTGCGGCAGTTTCGCGGCCACCGCACCCATATGAAACCGGCCACGCGCACGTTTGTCTGCAGTGCCGTAGCCAACCAAAATCGCCGACACCGCCCCATCGCTATCCGGCAATGACAGTATCTGCCCTAACCCTGCCTGAAATCCCTGTGCCGCCGCCCAAGCCTGATGCGCTGGCGTCAATTTGGATAGAGCCTGTTCCAATCCATCGCCCGCGACCACGTGAATTGGAATTGCGGCTTCTGTCCGGTCGGCAAAGGCGAGGGTCATGAAATATCCTGTAGGTGATTGCGATTACCTACAATCTAACGGGCCACCAACCAGCCGCAAGACCCTGTTCCCGCGGCCATCACAGATCACGGAAATTCCATATCTCGCTGACTGCTACGTCAAAGCCGCGTTCCAACCGCGCCATCGTCGCCTCGATGGCGACGCCATCGACTTGCGCCAAACAGGTTCTGACGTGATCGGCCGTCATCGCCACCTCAATCAGACCCAACTGTTTGGCTATTAGCCCCACGCGTTTCGCCGGCCTTTCCATCTTGTGAAAAGCCCGTGCTGCCAAGCCGCGCTGCAACATATCTAGCCGCAGCGCGATATCTTCGAGCATACGGCACACCACCTCTTCGGCGATGTGCAGGTCCTTTTGATTAAACAGATGTTGCAAAGGTGCTGGATCAAAAACCAATTGAAGTGGGCAATTCAAGGCAACGACATCTCGCGATTCAATGCGCACAGCCTGCGGAAACTGGGTTATATTCTTCATAACCCCGTTTTTAAACACACAAGGTTTTCATAAGGTTGATGAAAGCGAGAAAAACTGCTCGAATTTCATGAAAATGCCACGTATCCAGAGGTAACAGCGCGAAAGTCACGACTATGCAACATGCCCGACCCCTTCCGGCTTATCTGGTCAACCGCTACCACGGTTGGAAAGCCACCGTTTATACTGAAAACCGTGGCTGGTACCGCAGGTTGGCCGAAGATGGTCAGCACCCCCGATCTATGGTGATTTCATGCTGCGACAGCCGCGTGCATGTGACGTCGATCTTTGGTGCCGATCAAGGCGAGTTCTTTATTCACCGCAATATCGCAAATCTTGTGCCGCCATTTAACCCTGACGGGCATCACCACGGTACATCGGCTGCGGTTGAATATGCGATCACTGGGCTCAAGGTCGCGCATCTGATTGTGCTGGGCCATTCCGGCTGCGGCGGGGTCGAAGGCTGCTATAATATGTGTTCCGGCAAAGCGCCTGAATTGGAAGAAGCGAGCAGCTTTGTTGGCCGTTGGATGGACATCCTGCGCCCCGGCTTTGCAGCCCTGCCCGAAGGCGATGATGCATCACGCAAACGCGCGCTTGAAAAAAAATCTGTCGTGATTTCGCTTGAAAACCTCATGACATTCCCCTTCATCAAAGAAGCCGTGGAAAGCGAACGCCTGTCTATCCATGGGCTTTGGAATGACATCGGCGAAGGTAGCCTAGAGGCTTACGACCCCAAGAACGCAACATTCAGGCCGATCTAGATCCGCCAGTCATCTGATTGCATTTCACGCAAACGGCTGGCGGTGCGCTCAAATTCAAAGGTGCCTGTGCCTTCGATGTATAACATCTCTGGCGTGGCGGCGGCGCTGCAAATCAACTGCACTTTTGCCTCATAAAGCGCATCTATCAGCGTCACAAAACGCTTTGCCTCGTTGAAATTGTGCCGCGACAATGCTGGAATTTCCTCGAGGATCAGCACGCGCACGGCATCCGCTAATGCAAGGTAGTCGGCGGCACCCAACGGCTTTCCGCACAGATCAAAGAACTTGGCCCGTGCGACACCATTGTGAAAATCAGGCAAGGCCACCTGCCTGCCCTTCACATGCAAAACCAAAGTTTCCGATTTTCCGTTGCTGATGTCCTGCCAAATCTGTGCAATCGCGGCGCGCGCATCAGCATCGATGGGGCTGAAATAACTCTGCGTGCCAGCAAGTCGGTCTTGGCGATAGTCGGTTTCACTTGTCAGTTCGTGCACAACCATTTTTTCTTTGATCAAGGCGATGAACGGCAAGAATAGCTGGCGGTTCAATCCGTGCTGATAGAGGTCATCGGGCGGGCGGTTGGATGTCGTGACAATGACGACGCCTGCGGCAAACAGCGCCTCGAACAAACGACCAACAAGCATCGCATCGGTAATATCGGTGATTTGCATTTCATCGAAGGCCAAAAACCGCACATCGGCGGCCAGTTTCGCGGCCACTGGCGCAATCGCATCATCAACTCCGCTCTTGCGGGCCTCGGTCATTTCAGAATGAACCCACTGCATGAATGCATGAAAATGGCGGCGTTGTTTTGGGGCATCGACCTGATCATAAAGTAAGTCCATCAGCATGGATTTGCCACGCCCCACACCGCCCCACATATAAAGCCCCAGCGCAGGTGCTGGCGCTTTGCGAAAAAACCCGCGTTTCACAGGGGCAGCGGCAAGCGCTGCGCGAACACGTTCAAGTTCGGGCAACACGGCAAGCTGTGCTGCATCTTCATGCAACGCGCCCGCTGTCACAGCGGATCGATATGCCTCTTGGACGGTCATCAAACGGGGATCATTTCCTGAAACGGGCGGGGGCGATCAGTCATGCATCGCCGCGCGAAGTGCCACGACCAACTGTTCACCATGGGTGTATGGCAAGGCGTGATCAGCATGATTGACGACTTCTTGGTGTGCTTCGCGGTTCCATTCGGCCAAACGGCCAATTGCTTGAAGCGGCACGATCTTGTCCGCACCGGCCCAAACCGCAATCACAGGGATACCCTTGCGGCCCAACTGGCGGTGTTCTTCTTCTTGCACTTCGGCCAAAATCCCCCGCCTGCTTGCCAACAGCGAAGGCAAGTACCCGCGCCGGGTCAGCTCGCGTCGTTGCGCGCGCAACACTAGTTCAATGTCCTTGGTCTGGCCACGGTCGGGAATCGAACGCTTGATCCGCCCTGCCCCAAACATGCCATGCGCCCAGTCACCGAGAAGTGGCATGCATCTGCAAAAACGCCCGAAACGGCTTTCGTTAGTCACGAGCCCAGAGGCTGCGACTAGCACAACTTGCTTGATGCAATGAGGGTTTTCGGCGGCAAAGGCGGTCGCAATGCTCCCGCCCATTGAATAACCGACGATTGTGATATTGTCACGAAGGCCATGATAAGCCGCAAGATCGGATAGCTGGCGCAAGAAAAAGGCGCGATTCTGCGGGCCCTTAGGCGCATCTGACAGGCCACGCCCGTACAGATCATACATCAAAACACGGTAACCGACGCCGCCAAGACCCTTGGCTATCGCCTCCATTGAAATTAGTGGGCTGGCCCATCCATGCACGACAATTGCGACAGGACCACGGGCAGGGCCGCCCCAGCGGTAATGCGTAACGCCCTGCGAAAGCTGTGCGAATTCACCATCAGCGCCATGCCGTTCGGTTGGACCAATCGCCGGTTTACGGCGCTCGACGTAAAACGGCCAAACCGCCAGCAGCGCCAACCAAATGACGCCAAAAATAACTAACACCAAATTCACAACGTCGCCTTCTCATTTCTAAGGACTGAAACGTGTCTACAGTTAACCGCGCCAAGCTTCTAGTATGTAGCGACATGTCATCAGATCAAGATGCGCGCCGCCCCCGTTTTTGAACAGCGTGATGTCATCCGCTGACTTACGCGCAAATTGATCTAGCTGATAATAATCAGCCACGACGTCAGTTTCACGAAACGCGCCAGAGGCAATCGGAATTTTCAACTCTCCGATATGGTCAATCGTTGTCTCGCGACTATCCACGAACACCCGCGCGCGCTGTAGCGCCTCATCATCGGCCTCGCGCATATCCGGACGGTACGCGCCAATCAGATCGATGTGCTGGCCAGGTTGGAACCAACTGCCCTTCAGCAATGGATCGGTCGTCATGGTGGCAGAAGTCACGATGTCAGCCTGCCGCACAGCGCCTTCAAGATCGTCTGCAATTGTTATGTTCGGAATGGCCGCTTTGAAGGCCTCTGCGCCAGCACGCGATCTATTCCAAACTGTAAATGACGCATCAGGGAAAGCAGCACTATAGGCGTCATGTAAGGAATGACCGACCGTACCTGCGCCCACAATCAAGATATTACGGCTATCAGGTCGCGCCAAACGACGCGCAGCGAGCAGGCTATCGCCAGCAGTTTTCCACTTGGTAATAAGATGAAAATCCAAAATCGCCTCGAGCGTACCATCCTTGCCTGAAAACAGGTTCACAGCGCCGCCAATCATCGGCTTTCCATCCGCCTTATTGCCCGGAAAGATAGTGGCGCATTTCACGGCCAGCCCCAAACCCGCAATCCATGCAGAGCGGTTCAGCAGCGTATTGTCGCCTTCATACAAAAATACATCCGCCACATCCGCCTTCGGACCTGCATGACCCGCAGCCAAAGCATCCGTCAGCGCCAACCAATCAAGGTTCTTTTGTCCTTCTTCAAACGGGATCATCACAGTCATTGCGCAGCTTCCTTGTTGAGTAACCCTTCGGCAACCAATCTGTCCGCCCAAGGCTGCGGCCCCTCAAACAAATGGGTCTGCCAGCCACGGGCGGCGGCAACATTGATGTTATCGATGCGGTCGTCGGCGAACAGCAGACCAGCAGGAGCGATCCCGCAGTCGTCCTCTACCTGCTGATAAATCTCGGCGTCCGGTTTGATCACGCCCATATGCCCTGAAATATAGCGTCGGTCGAATTCACCCAAGAATGGATAGACGGGTTCAGCAATCTCAAAGGTCTGAATTCCAAAATTCGTCAGGGCAAAAACTGGCACACCAGCCGCGCGTAACGCGCGCAGCAACCGGACAGAGTGATCAATCGCAGGTGCTGCCATTTCAATCCATCGGTCATGCCAAATGTGCACTTCGGTGCGCCATTCGGGGTGCGCGTCGGCTGCGGCGTAAATTGTTTCTTGGAAATTGCCGCCGCGATCAACCTCATCGTTGATGCCGTGCAGGTCGATGGCGGCGAACATAGCCATGCGACGCTCTTCGCCAATCACAGTGTCAAAGAACCGTTCTGGCTGCCATTCGATCAGGACGTTTCCAATGTCGAACACGACTGCTTTGACATCTGGCATATTCGCTCCTGCTTTGTTGTAGATCAGACTAACGCCGCAAAGGGCGCTGTAAAGCGTCGGGCTTGGTCTGTGCGTCCCGCCAGATCGTGAACATGCCTGCGCCAAGGATCAGTGACATGCCTAAATAGTCCCAACCGTCGGGGAATTCCGCAAAAAAGATCATGCCCCACGCCACCGACATTGGCAGGGCAAGATATTCAAACGGAGCTACATATGATGCCTCGGACACACGGTAGGCTTGGGAAATCAGGTAGCCGCCGATGGCGATGCCGACGCCAATGACTAGGAATATCGGATAGTCCGACACCAACGGCCAGCTCCATGCGCGCAACAAGAAAACAAGGGATGGGTCGGTTTGATCGCCAAAACGCCCGTCACCTACAGCAAGGCCCATGGCAAGGCACACTAGGATGAACATGATCTGGATATAAAACGCCATCGTGGCCGCAGATTCCGTACCACCAATTCGGCGCGTGATAATGTGGATACCCGCATAACAAAACGCCGCCGCCAGCGGCAAAAGCGAGGCCAGTTGAAACGCTGCCGTTCCGGGCCGCATCATGATCAACACGCCGACAAAGCCCACAGCAATGGCCGCCCAGCGCCGTGGGCCGACAAACTCGCCCAGAAACACAACCGAAAATATCGTAATCACCAAAGGACTTACGAAAAAGATCGCGACCGCATCGGCCAGCGGCATCGCCGCGAGACCTAGAAAGAAGGTCATGTTGGCAAACACCACACAAAGCCCACGCAGCATATGCATGGGAAGACGTTTGGTACGCGCAATTGCCCAGCCGTTGGTCAGCGGGGCGATCAAAACCAGAATGATTACCAAGCCGATAAGTGACCGGATCAGCACGACCTGATGTAGTGCGTAACCACCGCTTAAGAATTTTATTGCAACGTCATTTATCGAAAAGAAGATCACCGAAACTGCGGCACATAATGCACCGAGCTTGGCTGGCGAAAGCTGCATCACGCCTGCGCAGCCGCGCGCACTGCGCGCTCTAACCCATCCAAGAACCGTGCGCGATCTGCTTTGCTAAAGGGTTTGCCGCCGCCTTGGCGAAATGGATCAGCCGCGCGCATATCTGTCATCAGGTCGCGCGTGGCAAGGACATTGCCGATATTGGCCGTCGTCAGCGCCTCGCCATTATGTTTCAACACCAAAGCGCCATTTTCGATGCAGCGTGCCGCAAGCGGGATGTCACCAGTGATCACGACATCGCCTTTGGTCACACGATCCGCGATCCAGATATCGGCGATATCAGGGCCATCCGGCACGACGACCGTCTCAACCAACGGGTTCTGCGACGGGCGGATCCCACCATTCGAGACCACAAACATTTTCAACTTATGACGGGTGCCAACGCGTTCGACCTCTGCTTTTACCGGACAGGCGTCAGCATCAACGTAAATCATGCGTAAAGCGCCTCTGCGTGGAAACTGACGTGGTCTTCCATGAAGGTCGCGATAAAGAAATACGAATGATCATAGCCCTTTTGCAGTCGGATATGCCCCTCTTGACGCTTTGCGGCCATGGCTTGCGCAAGGTGCTCTGTTCCCAACAAATCACCGAACTGATCATCCGTGCCGGTATCAATCAAAATGGGCCCGTCAAAACCTTCGCGTTGCATCAAAAGGGTCGCATCATGCGGCCCCCAGTTTTCCTCTGCGCCCCAATAGGCTGCGAATTGTTTGCGGCCCCAATCGCTCGCAGTCGGGAGGCAAATCGGTGCAAAGGCCGACACTGACCGGAACCGCCCCGGCAAAGCCATTGCAAGCGTCAGCGCACCATGACCGCCCATTGAATGACCCGTGATCGACTGCCGATCCATATCAAGGGCAAAGTTTTCGGCCAACAAGGCTGGCAATTCTTCGGCAACATAAGTCCACATTTTGAAGTTCTGATCCCATGGGGCCTCTGTCGCATCGATATAGAACCCCGCACCTTGACCAAGGTCATAGGCGTCATCGTTTGGCACGCCTTCACCGCGTGGGGATGTGTCAGGGAAAACCAGCGCAATGCCCTGCTCTGCTGCCCAAGCCTGAGCGCCTGCCTTGACCATCGCGTTCTCATGCGTGCAAGTCAGACCGGACAGAAACCAAAGAACCGGCACAGGGCCGTCGTCCGCTTCTGCGGGCAGGAATAGACCGAATGTCATGTCACAGGCACACGCTGCAGAGCTGTGTGAATAGACGCCTTGGGTGCCCCCAAAGCAGCGATTTTCAGAGATGGTTTTCATGAGCAGACCCTTTCGTTTCAATAAGGGCTAGCGCAGGTTCAGAAGGTTGTCACCCATGCAATGACCAAAGATACGGTCACAACGCTGGCCGCCGTGGACATCAAGATCGACGCAGACACCCGCGTGGGGGCCACGCCATAGTGCTGGGCAAGGATATACACATTGCCCGCGACCGGCAGTGACGCGGCAGCGATCATCACGCCTGCAGCGTATGGGTCGACATCAAACAAGAACAGTGCGGCGATTGCGACAGCGGCTGGATGCAGGATCAGTTTGCAGAAAGACAGCCAAGCCGCGATGGCCGGACGTTCGGCTGATTTGCTGGCCAGCGATGCACCGATTGCAAACAGCGCGCCGGGTGTGGCCGCAGCCCCAAGCAAGGTCAGGAAATCGTTCACTGGCACGGGAATAGGATAGTTGCCAGCGGACACCAGCAAGCCAAGCGAGATCGACACGATCATCGGATTCTTGATTAGGCCAACGGCGACAGTCCACAACACCTTGGGGGACATGCGCCCATCGCGCGACCCAGTGATCAGGATGACAATCAAGCTACCAAAGACAATCAAATCGACCGCCAAGACGATCATCACAGGGCCAACTGCCCCCTCGCCCAACAGCAAAACCAACATTGGAATACCCAAGAACCCAACATTGCCGATCACGGCACATTGCGCCTCGACTGCGGCTTCAGTGATTGGAACGCGGCGGCGTAGAGCAACCAGCGTGGCAAAGATGTAGATCACCATAGATGCGCTCAGGTAGGCCCAGAAAAACTGCCAGTCAAAAATCTCGGCCAGCGACAAGTTGGCCGAAAACCGGAACAGCATCGCTGACAGCGCAAAGTAAAAGACGAACTTCGTCAGATAGGCTGTCGCCTCGGGAGAGAAAAAACCTGTGCGGCCTGAACCATACCCCAAAGCGATCAACATAAAGAACGGCAGTGTTTGAAGGAAGATATCCCACATGCAGGTTAATCAAACGTCCCTGTGGTGCGGGCCAAAAGCATAAATGCGCGCGTCGTGCGGGTCTCTGCCAGTTGGAGCAAATCCGTGTCAGTAGCGCTTTGTTCAAACGTTACCAACATCTCATCATAGCGGCGCAGGAAGTGGTGCACGGCATCGCGAAAAATCGTGTCCTCTCGCATGCGACCCGCAGATAGCGCCAACGAAGAACGATCCCGCACACCGCCCAAGCGGTCCATCTCTTTTCCGCGTTCACCACCGGCAAAACGGCGCCACATCTCCGCGCTTACCGGATCAGGACTCAGGTCATCCATATAGATGCCGTCTTGGGACAGCAGGGTCAGTACATCCTGACTGGCTTGCACCAGACGGCGGGCACTACGGTCGCGCAACGCACGGCGCAACGCCGAAAACCCATCGGTGTCATGTTCGTCATTAGGGAAATTGAGCGCCTGAATAAGGTCCAAACGTTCCAGCGGTGGGTTCATATCCTCGGACGTGGTGCCCAGTGCCAATGTGGGTTGGTCGGTTGGCACTTGAGGGGCGGCACGCGGAACGATCAAACGCGAAACTTCGCGCCGCGAGGTAAAACCAGAAACCGCGTTTTCAGTTTCTTTGGTGTTTTGGGCAAATTCGACCAATTGCTTTTCTACCAAAGGTTCTAGGGCGCCCTGCAATGCCTGCTGTGCGCTTTGCATTTGGCGCAAACCGTCAATCGCTGTTTGAATACGAAACGATTCCTCGCGCATGATGCGGGCCGATCTTGCAGCCACAGCAGCAACCCAAATCAGGGCGACAGGCATGAAAACCGCGATCAGAATCATAAACCAACGCAAGTTCGCGTCAGGGCCGTTTAATCCCTCAGACGGTGGCAGCATCCAAAAGAATAGGCCGACGACGACCAACCAACCAAGAGCGACAGCGAAAGCAATCACCTCACCTTTGGTCAAGTTTCCTGTGACTTGTGTCGTTTCACTATTGGGCTGGTGCGCCATAAATCGCGCGCTTTCTACTTAAAGTTAATCGATAAAACTTCGTAACTGCGTACGCCACCCGGGGTCCGCACTTCGATACTGTCGCCTTCGTCTTTGCCGATCAAGGCGCGCGATAGTGGAGATTTCATATTCAGCTTGCCGCTTTCAATGTCCGCCTCGTATTCGCCAACGATCTGATAGGTCTTTTCCTCTTCCGTGTCTTCGTCAACCAATGTGACGCGCGCACCGAATTTTATTGTGCCCGATAACTTGGCCACATCAATAACATCGGCCAGCGAAATAACGCCTTCCAGCTCTTTCACGCGACCTTCGATGAAGGACTGTTTTTCCTTGGCAGAATGATATTCTGCGTTCTCTGACAAGTCGCCATGCTCGCGCGCTTCTGAAATCGCACGAATGATCAAAGGGCGTTCCACCGATTTCAGGTGCTTAAGCTCTGCATCTAGTTTGTCAAAACCAGCGCGTGTCAGTGGTATCTTTTCCATCGGTCATCCCCTCCCGGGGCAAAAAGTGTCAATCGAACGTTCATAGCCTATCTAAGACGCTCAGAGTCAAGCCATTGGCGCGATTTGGTGTCGCGTCAAGCGGATTTGACGTCGTGTCCTGATTGCCCCGTGATAGCCCTTGAGGTAACCGTGGCCGATGATAAATTAAAGGGCAAGCGCCCAAGAGTTTAAAGGATTGATCAATGGCCGAGATTGAACGCGAAGCAATGGAATATGACGTCGTTATTGTTGGCGCAGGTCCCGCCGGTCTGTCTGCGGCGATCCGACTGAAACAAATGGACGCTGATCTGAATGTAGTCGTTCTTGAAAAAGGCTCTGAGGTTGGCGCGCATATCTTGTCCGGTGCGGTCCTTGATCCGGTCGGCTTGAACAAACTGATCCCTGATTGGAAAGGAAAAGGCGCACCGCTGAACGTGCCAGTCAAAGAAGATAATTTCTACATGCTGGGCGAAGCAGGGCAAATGCGCATCCCAAACATGCTGATGCCGCCGCTGATGAACAACCACGGCAACTACATCGTATCGATGGGTAACGTTTGCCGCTGGATGGCAGAACAAGCTGAAGAAATGGGCGTAGAAATCTTCCCCGGCATGGCGTGTTCCGAACTGGTTTACGGCGACAATGGCGAAGTCAAAGGCGTCGTTGCAGGCGAATTTGGCAAAAATGCTGACGGCACCCCCGGACCATCCTACGAGCCGGGCATGGAACTGCACGGCAAATACGTCTTCTTGGGCGAAGGCGTGCGCGGGTCCCTGTCCAAGCAGGTGATCGCAAAATACGATCTGGCCGCGTCATCCGATGTGCAAAAATACGGCCTTGGCATGAAAGAAATCTGGGAAATTGATCCTGAAAAGCACCGGATCGGCACCGTGACCCACACAATGGGCTGGCCATTGGAAAGCAAAGCAGGCGGCGGTTCATTCATCTACCACCTTGAGAACAATCAGGTTTACGTGGGCTTTGTGGTGCACCTGAACTATAAAAACCCGCATCTTTTTCCTTACATGGAATTCCAGCAGTTCAAACACCACCCTATGGTTGCCGAACTGCTGAAAGGCGGCAAGCGCGTGGCATACGGCGCGCGCGCAATTTCCGAGGGCGGATATCAATCGATGCCGCAGCTAGAATTCCCGGGCGGCGCGCTGCTGGGCTGTGCGGCAGGCATGGTCAACGTGCCACGCATCAAGGGCAACCATAACGCGATGCTATCGGGCATTGCCGCCGCAGAGGCCGCGATGGACGCAATCAAAGCGGGTCGCAGCGGTGATTTGCTAGGCGGCTACGACGATGCCGTCCGCAAAGGTGAGATTGGCAATGACCTGAAAAAGGTGCGCAACGTCAAACCGCTGTGGTCCAAATACGGCCTGCTTGCGTCGCTTGGCATAGGCGGAATGGACATGTGGATGAACACATTCGGGATCGGTTTCCTTGGGACGTTGGCGCACGGTAAATCCGACGCGGACGCAACCGAAGAGGCCAGCAAGCACAAAGAGATCGTGTATCCAAAACCGGACGGCACGCTATCGTTTGATCGCCTGACAAACGTATCCTTCAGCTTTACCAACCACGAAGAAAGCCAGCCTGCGCATTTGCATCTGACTGATCCAGATGTGCCGGTCAGCGTGAACTTGGCCAAATACGCAGGGCCATCAGCGCGTTATTGTCCGGCAGGCGTCTATGAATTTGTGGGTGAAGGAGCAGAGACAAAGTTCCAGATTAATTTCCAGAACTGCGTGCATTGCAAAACCTGCGATATCAAAGACCCAAGCCAGAATATTACTTGGACCGTCCCCCAAGGTGGCGACGGTCCAAATTATCCAAATATGTGATCTGTGGCGTAAGGTGGATTAAAATCCACCTTACCGCAGGACGTAATCGCTGGGCCATGTCAGAGTATAGTCCAAAACAACCTCTTGCTTGGCCCCTGCTGCCATCTCGAGATCCCATTCAAGGATACCGCGACGACCTTCGGGGTTCAGGCGCGCGAAGCTTGGACTAGCTACAAAGTCGACTTCCAGATCTTCCTGCTCCGTGTACGAAAACGTATCACGCATCAGCACGGTCCAGTCTTGGCCCGTCAGATTTTCAACCGTCATAACGACCTGTTCGGTCAGCTGATTGGCACTGGTAAAGACGCCCACGTCACCTTCGGATTTGGCAGGTGTCGCGCGGGTCAAACGCAAACCATCAAGTGGACCAAAGCCCATGCTTTGATCGGCACCTGCTGCCAGCAACGGCATTTGGTCAAACCCGATCATCGTGCCATCAGCAAACAACAGGGCCTGTCCGGGCAACAACACCTCGTCCGTCGTATTCGTAAATTCCGCCATGCGGTAGGCGATGCTATCACGGCTTGGCACGGCCTCTGCCCAGACGTCCGCATCTAGCGTCAAGGTATCCAACGGCAGGCGCAGGTCATCCACACCATTGCGAATATCGACGCGACCCGGATAGGTATAAGTGACTGTTGCACCGCTGAAATCAGCCTTTGCCGTCACTGGCATCGGGGCAGCCAATGCCTCTTCCATCATCATCACAGCACCCGAACGGGCCGTTGCAGCCATGTCGTTTGACATCAAACCCACACTGCGTTCGCGGTCCAGATCGTCCTTGGATATGATGCGGCGGGGTTGCGGCCAGACGTCACTTGGGCCTGTCTGTTCGCCCGGACGGGCCGTCGATAAAACAAGCCGCACATCGGTCCAATCCTGCCCCGTTTGCTGGCTGACAACGACCGCACGGTCAATATCCATCGCAGGTTCGTCACCCGTCGTCAGGCGCATATCATAGACAGGCGACCAATTGGCGAAACCCTCAAGACTGCTGATATCTACCGTCACCTCACCTGCCTCAAGCGCGTTCAAGGTAAAGGTCAGAACGGCACCTTTTTGTTCGGGTGCCATCAAAGCAGCCAAGGCTTGCTGGGCATCTTTCAGCGTATCAATGTCATCTTGGCGCGCGCGCTCGGAGGCTTTCGCGTCTTGTTCGGCGGCAAAGGCGGCTTGGCGCAATGTCAGTGTCTGTGTGCCAACCATCTGCGCCAACGCTTGGATATCCGCGATTGATGATGCGGTTAGCGGTTCTGATGCACTCGCCTGTGACAGGCTTTGCAGGAACGCGACCTGTTCTTCGGCAGCTTGAACCTGCAGGCGCATTTCAGCAATCTGGGCTGCACTTTCGCGCAACACGTCCTCAATACGCTCCACCTCTGATTTGGCGGCGACAACGGCGGGGCTGGTTTGATCAGGTGTGACCGGCAGGCGATCACTGGCAAGGTTCACCGCACCGATTTGCGTGCCTGTCGGGGCGGATACCCGCAAACCTTGCGGCGACAATCCTTCGGGCAAACCGGGGACGATAATGTCATGGCGACCGGCGGGCAGATCAAGCGTGATCAATCGCGATACCGTCGCCAAACCGGGGTAAATCGTGACGGTATCAACACGGGCATCGGCGGTGAATGTATCGGCAAAGCCGGGCATTGCCAAAACAAGCATGCTGGTTGTTAAAAGTGGGCGGAACATCTGAGGGCCTCCTGCGATCTGCATAAGATGAATATACCCAGTATGACGGATTGTAGGGAACGATCCTTGGGGGCAGGTGGAAATAATTCGCTGACCACGCAAAAAGGGCGCCCGATTGGGACGCCCTTTTGATTTTAATTCAGCGTGGGTTTAGCCCTTTTTCAGGCACTCGCGTCCTAGCAATTCAGCGATCTGAACCGCATTCAACGCGGCACCTTTGCGCAGGTTGTCGGACACGCACCACAGATTCAAACCGTTGTCGATTGTGCTGTCTTGACGGATGCGGCTGATAAACGTAGCGAAATCACCGACGCATTCGATCGGGGTGACGTACCCGCCATCTTCGCGCTTATCGATCACCATGACGCCGGGCGCTTCGCGCAGGATGTCGCGGGCTTCGTCTTCGTCCAAAAAGTCTTCGAATTCGATATTGATCGCCTCAGAATGGCCAACAAAAACCGGCACACGCACACAAGTGGCAGTCACTTTGATTTTGGGATCGATGATTTTCTTAGTTTCAGCGACCATTTTCCATTCTTCTTTGGTCTCACCGCTGTCCAAGAACACATCGATATGCGGGATCACGTTGAACGCGATCTGCTTGGTGAACTGGCGCGGCGGCTTGCTGTCAGTAGGGTTGTAGATCGACTTTGTCTGGTCCCAAAGCTCATCAATTCCGCCTTTGCCGGCGCCTGACACGGACTGGTAGGTGCTGACGACAACGCGCTTGATTGTCGCGCGGTCATGCAATGGCTTCAGCGCCACAACCATCTGTGCGGTCGAACAGTTCGGGTTCGCGATGATGTTCTTTTTGGAATACCCGTGAACGGCTTGGGCGTTCACCTCTGGGACGATCAGCGGCACATCCGGATCATAGCGATAAAGCGAAGAGTTATCGATCACGACGCAACCGGCCTTTGCGGCCTTGGGGGCGTAAATCTTTGTGGCCTCGGACCCGACAGCAAACAGTGCCATATCCCAACCCGTGAAATCAAAGGTATCTAGATCCGTCGTTTTCAGGGTTTTCTCGCCAAAGCTGACTTCTGAGCCGAGCGATTTTCGGCTGGCAAGTACGGCAATCTCGGCGACGGGGAATTCCCGCTCGGCGAGGATGTTCAGCATTTCACGGCCCACGTTGCCGGTAGCGCCGACGATGGCGATTCTATAGCCCATTTGGCTGGCTCCTTGTTACAGATATGCCCCTTTACAGCGTGTCTTGCTTAAGGGAAAGGGCATGCACGCAGATGCGACTGAAGCACACGCCACGGTGTATTCGGCGCATCACATTGTACCCATTGTGGCGAGGTGTGAATCAAGGATCCTTGAGCTTGCGACAAAGCAAAGCATGCGACCCTCAATCAAGCCGCAGATACGTCAGTGCCAGCAAATGTCTGAAACCTTGCCGAACCATGAGGAACCGCGCCGCACGATGGCGAAAACTTGACCCTTAAGGCGCAATTATTCGGCTGCGAAGATCGCATTTACATTCAGGTCGTCAGCACTCAGAACAAGCACTCCGCCAACTTCATCCGCGTTGGGACCGAACAACTGGCCTTTGTGATCCACCGTAGGTGTATCATTGGACGCGAAAATGCCGTTCGCCGTCGTTAGGTTTCCACCAGAGAAGCTAGAATTACTCAGTGTCGCGCCAGTCACCTCTATTGTCCCACTAACGGAACCAACAGTCTGATTGTTGCCTGCTCCTGTAAATTGCCCCGAAAGACTGTCAAAACGCGTATCAACATCGCGGCCGTCCCAATCGACGCTAATCCGCGCATCGCCAGTTAGGTTGTAAATACCATCGTCATTTTCAACATCCATGATCACAACACCATTGTAGGCCACCGTACCTGCACCTGTTTGGGGTACGTCGCTATTGAGGGTGACTTGCCCCACAACGCCAAACTGGTTCTGACCCCCA